>JAFACO010000577.1 GCA_023425485.1 Bacillota bacterium | reverse complement strand
TTCTCTTGCTTTTGACGGTATAATTCCATGCATTGCCATAAATGCACGAGTAAATGAATCAGGCGAATTATAGCCATACTTTAAAGCAATATCAATAATCTTTTCATTACTATTTTGCAAGTCAAAGGCAGCTAGGGTTAAACGGCGGCGTCTTATATATTCGGATAATGGTACGCCGATTAGAAAACCAAACATACGCTGAAAATGATATTGAGAGCATAGTGCTACTTGTGCAATCTTTGCATATTCGATTTCTCGATCAAGATTGCTTTCGATGTAATCAATTGCTTGTTTCATGTTTTCAAGTGTATCCATATACCTCTCCTTTCAAGATAAGTATAATATAGGGTAAAAAGAAATTCCCGATAATATTTGCAAGTATTTGTAGGCTGGAGTCACACAAATTAGAGTGATTTGTGTGATTTTATAGTTTTACGGGAGCTTTAATGGTTACATCCATGTAAAATAGTATACTGCAAATATATGGATAAAGCAACTGGTGCGGACAGGTGTCAGTGCGATTGTAAGTCCACTAGTGGCTTGAATTTAAAGGGAATTATTCAAACAAATACCATTGAAATACTAATGTAAATAAAAATAGCTATTGATGTTATAAATAACCTATGTTATTATTAACCTATGTTTTGAATGGAGTAAAAGCATATTTCCATATTCGCAACTTACTTTTAAATAAAAACATCATATTAGGTACATCAAACGTATCTTAAACTAGCTTAATAAAAATATAATTATAGGAGATGAATCAATGGCAAATGTATTTCACACAGAAGATGGTAAACTTACTATCATGAATTATTATGACAAATTAATTGAAAAGATTGAGATTCCACATAAACAATTGACTGTGCCAACCGAATTTGGCAGCACTTTTGTTTTTGAGTTTGGAGAACCTACAGCGGAGCCAATGATTTTACTGCATGGAAGCAGTATGAATTCAGCTATGTGGTTTGGTGATATTAAAGAGTTTTACAAGCAGCACCATGTATTTGCGATAGATATGCCCGGTGAACCCGGAAGAAGTGAAGAAATTCAATATCCGTTTGATACAGATGATTATTCCAATTGGCTTTGTTCGGTGATGGATAAACTCAATCTAGACAAAGCAGTTATTGTAGGAATATCCCTGGGTGGTTGGCTTGCAACAAAATTTGCTGTAAACCATCTATCACGCGTATCGAAATTGATACTGCTTTGTCCAGCAGGAATAGGTTCACAGAATAATGCATTCAAGGAAATTGCACTATCTCTTCTTCCGAAAGGGGAAGAAGGTGTTAATGAACTGTTTAGAATAATTAACGGTGACGATGATATCCCAGAATTAGCCTTGAACTATCAAAAGGTAATTGGCAGGTTCTTTAACTCAAGAACAGAAGAGATTCCTTTGTTTACTGACCAACAACTCGAAGCTATCACTGTACCAACATTTTTATTTATAGGAGGCAAGGATATTTTATTAAAATCAGATGAAACCGCACAAAGAGTCAAAAATCTAATTCCTAAAGCAGACATTACAATGTACCCTGAAAAAGGACATTCTTTAATTGGGTTATCAAAAGAGATTATGGAAAAGATAAGCAAATAAGCACGTGGTCATAAAGGGGTTCTTATGTATACTTCTATAATGTTCATTTGCAGTTAATTCCTATAAACTTCTAATTAATTCATGAGAACTTAAATACTTACTTGCTTTTCTGTTAAAATATGGTACAGTATTTAATATTTCAAATTACTTCATAAGGTAATTACGTAAGCCATATCAAAATAGTTAGGAGAGTAATGGAATGAGATATTTTATAGTTGATGCATTTACAGAAGAACTATTTAAAGGAAATCAGGCTGGTGTTTGTATACTAGATAGGTGGCTTGATGACTCTATCATGCAAAATATTGCAATGGAAAATAATTTGGCTGAAACAGCGTTTATTGTTAAAAAAGAGGAAGGTTATGATTTGCGTTGGTTTACTCCAACAGTAGAGGTTGATTTATGTGGACATGCCACCTTGGCAAGTGCATATGTGTTATCAAAATATATTGATATAGATTGTGATAAATTTTGCTTTAATACAGTAAACGGTGTATTAACTGTTATTAAAAAAGGGGAGCTATATGAAATGGATTTCCCTTCCAGAATGCCAAAACAAGTTGATATTTTACCATTGATGGAAGAGGTCCTTGGTGCAAAAATAGTAGAGGCTCATCTTTCCAGAGACTTATTATTACTTGTTGAAAATGAAGAGACAGTAAGGAATTTAAAGCCCGATCTCGAGTTAATGAAAACAATTCCTGATTGTTATGCTGTAATTGTGACTGCAAAAGGGGAAGAGGTTGACTTTGTTTCACGTTTCTTTGCACCAAATGCAGGAATTCCTGAAGATCCGGTTACTGGTTCGTCCCATTCAACCCTGATACCCTTTTGGGCAGATAGGCTTCGTAAAAATGATTTAGTTGCTTGTCAGTTATCTAAAAGAGGTGGGAAGTTATATTGCAAGAATAATAAGGATAGAGTTAAAATTTCGGGATATGCAACTATTTACTTGGAAGGCAATCTTCAACTAGATTAGCGTGGAAATAAGGTGTAGAACTACTAAGGAATAGAACTACTAAGGAATAGAACTACTAAGGAATGGAACTACTAAGGAATGGAACTACTAAGGGATAGAACTACTAAGGAGTAGACCTAATAAGTAATACGATAATCTGATTTTTTCGTGCATCAAATGCAAGGGTTTTCTTATGCCAATATGATAGTATTGATCTTGAAGGGAGGGAGTTTATGGAATGGCTTAACAGGATGAATCAGGCTGTAGACTATATTGAGTTAAATCTGGCAGACGACATTTCATATGATAAAGCTGCGCAAATTGCTTGCTGTTCGACCTATCATTTTCAAAGGATGTTTTCATTTATCTCTGGCGTACCGTTATCAGAGTATATCAGGCGCAGACGGTTGACCTTAGCAGCCTTTGAGTTGCAAACCAGTAATATTAAAGTGATTGATGTAGCAATTAAGTATGGTTATGATTCACCGGAAGCATTTAGTCGAGCATTTAAAAACCTGCATGGCATTATGCCGATATCAGCGCGCGATATTGGTGTTTCGCTCAAGGCCTTTCCCAAAATGACCTTCTCAATATCAATTAAAGGAGTTTCAGAGATGAATTATCGTATTGAAGAAAAAGAGGCATTTGAGATTTTTGGATTTGAGTTAAAAACAACTGTTATAAACGGTCAATGCTACAAAGATATCCCAGAGTTTTGGTCTGCCTGCGGACAGGACGGGCGATGTGAGACTCTTGCTAAAGCAGCGGGTAAAAAGCCTGGAGAGCTGCTAGATGCAGGTGTAACGTACGCCCATAACCCCAATGGAGATATGTCCTATATGCTGGGATGTATAAAACGGGATCAGGGTGCCTTTCCAGAGTACACAACCTTGAACATTCCAAAGCAAACCTGGGCAATTTTTGAAACTGAATGGAAAAGTGAGCAGGACGATGGAAAACTACATGAGGCTTGGAGACGAATTTACTCCGAATGGTTTCCTGTAGCAAGCTATGAACATGCAGATTGTGATTTTGACATGGAGATGTACTTTGACAATGCACAAACCGGTAATAGCGCAGAAATATGGATTCCGGTCGTACGGAAATAAGTTTTACTTATACGTATTTATAATCACGCAAACATGCTTGTTTGTGTGATTTTTCATATTTCCTTTAAAAATTGATTTGTCCTACCCATTTTATATGCTAACAGGATCATCGCTTTTTCATCCTCTGTGATGTCACGTGAATACATTTTCTCAAATTGCTCCAATAGTTTTTCGGTTTCAATCACCTTCTTCCGTGATCCAGTTCTTGGCTTAACAAAGTTAGGCTCGTAACGGATGGGTTGAAGTATCTTAGGGTCTATTTTTTTAAATACCTCAGTGGTGTAGTAGGTATCATAGAATGCATTATGGAATCGATATGGCTTTAGTATATGCAGTGTCTCAACTGCTTTTTGTAGGCTGATTAATTGATTCTGTGGTAAGTGTAGATGTTTTATTACATAGGGTTGAAGATTGATAAACATCAGAGGTAGAGGCTCTTTCTTTTGATTATGATAGGTAGCATTACGAAATATTTCTCGGATATCAGAGATACCCCAGGTGCAAAATACAGCGTCTTTATCATCAATAAAAGCAATAAAATCCTGATAAACCTCCGGAAAATATTTTTCAATCTGCAGCTGACCGCTGGTAATTCCAGTGAGTTCCGTAACCAAGGAGCTGATCTCGGAATAGATGACGGGTCTTATATAACGGTTAAAGGACGCAATATGGTTTAAGCTTTGATCTAGTTTCATTGCACCAATCTGGATGATTTCATAAGGGCACAGAGAAAGGGTTTCTTCTGATTTTTGCAGAGATGGTACATCCTGATTGAATTCCAGATCAAATACTATGTAATGCATCATATACTCCTTTACCATAAACTAACTATATTCTTAGCTGATATAGTAAAATTATTCTTTTGATATGTGATTTTAGTATAGTCAACATAGTATATTAATGTTCTAACTCTGATAGTATTTTTTCGAATTTATTTCTTAACAAAATAAAATGCCCGAAACAAAATCCGGGCATTTTATTAACATTTATTCAGTATATTCTTTAACTTCAAAACTAGATATTTTATCAAATACGATATATTCTTTTTTACTAATAAATGGTCTTATATCACTTTTCTTAGTGAAAACATAATAAGATTTATCTGTTCCATTAGAGCGGTTGTCATACCAGTTAAGGAAAGTATTAAATTCAGTGTTGGTTAAATCATATGTTTTAATGCTACCATTTGTCATAGTGATTTCAAGGATAAAATGATTAGTATTTACTGTATAAATAGTAGCAGAAGCCTCATTTGAATTGGCACTTTCAACACCATTATCTACAGCGGTTACAACATAGTAATAAGTAGTTCCAGCTATTAAATCAATATCTTTATATTGTGTTTCGGTCGAAGTACCTATAGTTGTATATGGCCCTCCTGGAGTTATTGATCTTTTAATGTTAAAACTAGTTGCTTCACTTGATGCGATCCATGATAAATCAATACCACTATCACCTACAGCAGCTACTAAGTTACTGGTAGTTGCTAAAGGAACTAAATAACCTGTGCTATCAATATCAATGGCATCTAAAACCAACTGTTTACCATTACCAGGGTTAGATAGTACAACTGTATGAACTTTATCTTCTAAACCAATTTTCTCATAATCAATTATTTGAGTCTTCCAGGCAGTAGATGTCGTGTTGTAGCTTTCACTAATGCCATCTATACTGATTTGTGTAGTTCCACGATAGATAGCGAGATTTAAATCACCAATTATACGTATTTTAGTACCTTTAAATTTAATAATAATTTTACTTTCAGTGGAAGTAGAATTAACAGCACTGCCAGAGCTGAAGTTGGAATGTACTACAGTTGTCCATCCATTTCCTATATATTTTATATTTGGATTTTTATCATCTAACCTTATCCAGCCTGCTTCAGGACTAGTTAATTGACTTCCGACTGTTGCTGCTTTTGCACTGTTTGGTGCAATAAATAAAATAGATGCAACTAATAACATTGTAAAAACACTTATCTTCTTAAAAACACTCATCTTTTGTATCCTCCATAATTTTGATATTCTAAATTGTAGAATAATATCCCAAAAATAAACAGTCTATAAATGTAAAAATATTTTATGTAAAATTATTAGTTAAACATATTATTCCATTACCCCACAGTATTAGTTGCTATTTTATAGCATTTTGTGTCAGAGTTTATTATTATCAAAAAACTATCCGACTAGGGGGAGCAATATGAGCAATACATAGGATAAATCTGCTAAATACCGTGGGAATCAAAAGTTATTGTGACAGATTAATAACCGGAATGGTATCGCAAAAGCTTTGGAAAAATGTATGGAAAATTTATTATAGCAAATAATATAGATATAAGAGATATCAATGAAATATAAGAAATTAGCCTGCACATTGATAGAAACATACTGGCCTGAGAAAAGTTATGTGAACGGGTGAATGGTATAATAGTTAATAGAAACCTATTAATAATAGAAATCACTTAAGAACTTGAACTTAAAGATTTGGTCAATTTGTTAAAGGAGGAATCGAAGCACGAATTATTTTTTCTATATCTGCTCTGGTGGTGGAATCTTTTCAACGATTGAAATGATTCCACCTACAAGAAAGCAAGTGGCATACTCCGATAATTCGTTACAATGGGGTTTCAAATGAAGATACTTTAAAAAGTTATGCGCTAACAAGAGAAAAGGATTTCTAACGGTATGGAAGGTACTTGTCAGGAATCCAATTCTTCATACGTAAGCTTTTGTATCACTTGTTGATGTTGGGGATATTTTTCTATTAAATCACTTCTTTTAAACAGCTCAAAGTCCCTGAATTCAAAGCCTGGAGATACCATGCAGCCAACGAGTGCATACCCTTTATTGTTCATAGCAGAACCAAAGATATAATCCTTTGGCACTAGTACTTGAGGCTTTTCACCATGTTCAATATCAAGTCCAAGTTGTTCTGTAATAAACTCACCAGATGGGCTAATCATATAAATAGTAAGCGGTGAACCTGAATGATAGTACCACATTTCATCTGATTTTAATCTATGAAAATGAGATATTTCACCGTCCCTAAGTAAGAAATAGATGCTAGTCCAAAGCAGGCGTGAACCTTCATAGTTAACTTGTAACTCATTCGAGGTTATATTTTCTTCTGATTTATGAATTTCTTTATAATAACCGCCTTCGGGGTGTGCAATCATGTTTAAACTTTTGATAAAATAATCTGCTGTATACATAAAATAATCCTTTCCAGTTGTCTTAATAGTTCTCTTTCTCTGTATCTTACTAAATTATTTTACGGATTCTGACCGCTATGTTTCTTATGCTCGATTCCCCAACGGTTCATCTCATCAAGGATTGGCTTTAAAGATTGCCCAAGCTCTGTAAGAGAATATTCAACCTTTGGTGGTACCTCTGGATATATTTTTCTATCAATTATTCCATCTAATTCTAACTGACGCAGCTGCTGTGTCAGCATTTTCTGACTGATTCCATGGATACCTTTACTAAGTTCACTAAACCTTTGGGTGCCATTATTGAATAGATTTCTTAGTATTAGCACCTTCCATTTGTGCCCGATTAAGTTGACGGTATGCTCAATAGGGCAGGATTTATCACAGGGCATTGTTATCACTCCAATCATATATAATGCAATACTTACTATTTGGTTAGTATAGCACAAAATAGTGCCTTCTTGCAAAAAGAATGTATCGATATTATAGTTTTTGTACAGCACTGATTTATAAATCAGAGAGTTCTGATTTATGTTTGATTATTGCTGAATATTAACTTTTGAGTTGAATAAATAGGAGAGATGAGCAATGGACAAAATTAATATTAATGATATTTTAGAATTTGCAAGTGATAAAAGTGCGCGTAAGGCAATCTTTAAGGAGGGTCAGTTGGATACAGGACTTTTGCTTTATGCCCCAGGGCAGACAACACCGGACCATAAGCATACAGACATTGATGAAGTCTTTTATGTGATATCTGGTGAAGGTACAATTACAATAAATAAAGAAGAAATTTCTGTGAAAGAAAGAGATGTGATTTTCTCACCTAAGGGGGAGTTACATGGATTTTATAATACCAGCGATAGCAATTGGGTGGTTTTACAAATTAAGATTAGCTATTAAAAAGCTGTAGGAAGTACTAGTATAATAAGTTTTGGATAAGTATAACTTTGAGGTTTATATAATTTATATTTTGCTATAATAAGAAGTTGTCAGTAGATGAAAGTTGGAGGAATTAAATAATGTTTACACGAATAGACCATGTTGCATTTTCTGTAAAGAACAGACAAAAGTCAATTGATTTTTATGAAACTAACTTTGGGTTCAAGAAATATTTTGAACACGATGTTCCAGGTGTATCGAATCTAGAAAAGGTGGTTTATCTTCAGTTAGGAAATACTGTGCTGGAATTTGAACACTGGACCAATGATAAGGAGAATAGGGGATACCATTTCTGCCTCATAAGTGATGATTTTGATTCAGATTATCAAAGGCTTAAGGCTGCAGGTATCCCAGTTGTAACAGAGCCACATATTCCTGAACCCAGAACACCGCAGGAAATAGGTTGGAAAAGAGTAGTTTTTCAGGGCCCAGATGGCGAATTAATTGAGTTTAGAGGATAAAATTAAGGATAATAATGGAAATAAAAAACCTCTTGCCTTGGAGTGAACTCCATATGCTAGAATATGAAAATCAAAAAGGCAGGAGGAAAAAAGAAGATGTATTTAACAAATATTAATTCGCCAAAAGATATAAAGAATTTAAATCTAGAAGAATTAAAAGGTCTTGCTTCTGAAGTGAGGGAAGCTTTAATATCTAAAATTAGCAATGCAGGCGGTCATATCGGGCCAAATCTGGGAATGGTTGAAACTACGGTGGCAATGCACTATGTATTTGATTCACCTAAGGATAAGATTGTATATGATGTATCTCATCAGAGTTATCCTCACAAGATACTTACAGGAAGAAAGGATGCCTTTCTTGACCCTGCAAAATATCACGATGTAACAGGGTATACAAATCCTGAGGAAAGTGAGCACGACTTTTTTATTGTTGGACATACGTCCACTTCTGTTTCCCTGGCAGTGGGTCTTGCAACAGGTCGTGATTTAACAGGTGGTACGGAAAATATTATTGCAGTCATCGGAGATGGTTCTCTAAGTGGTGGAGAAGCTTTTGAGGGATTTAACAATGCAGCAGAGCTGAGCTCTAATATGATTATTGTTGTAAATGATAATGACCAGTCAATTGCTGAGAACCATGGCGGAATGTATAAGGGACTGAAAGAATTAAGAGAATCCAATGGGCAGAGCTCCAATAACTTCTTCAAAGCAATGGGATTGGATTATTACTATCTGGAAGAAGGACATGATATCGACAAACTAGTTGCGTTATTCCAGCAAGTAAAAGACATTGACCATCCCGTGATTCTTCATATTCATACAATCAAAGGAAAAGGTTTGAAGTATGCTGAAGAGAACCGTGAAAAATGGCATGCAGGCGGGCCGTTCAATGTAGAAGATGGTTCACCGAAGGGTGGAAGCTTTCCGACAGATACCGTTGTCAGAGACTCTATCATGAATTTGATTGAGAAGAGAAGGGATGTAGTGGCTATAACTGCCGGAACGCCTACTGTTATGGGATTTACACAGGAATACCGCGAGAAAGCAGGGAAACAGTTTATAGATGTAGGGATTGCTGAAGAGCACGCAGTTGCCATGTCCAGCGGTGTAGCAAAAAACGGTGGAACCCCTATCTTTGGCGTGTTCAGTCCCTTTATTCAGAGAACCTATGATCAGTTATCTTCCGACGTGTGTTTGAATAATAATCCAGCAGTATTTCTTATTTTCCTGGCTTCTGTTTATGGAATGAACAGCAATACGCATTTGGGTATTAGTGATATTCCAATGCTGTCCCATATTCCTAATTTGGTATATCTTGCACCAACCAGTAAAGAAGAGTATCTTGCAATGCTAAAGTATGCCACAACACAAAAAGAACATCCAATCGCAATCAGAATGCCTGTTGGGATGAGAGTATCTGGAAAAGAGGATACAACGGACTATTCAGTACTAAATAAATTTGAAGTTACACAAAAAGGTTCTGACGTTGCAATTCTTGCACTTGGTAATTTTTATACTCTAGGGGAGCAGATTGCATCTAAGTATAAAGAAGTGACAGAGAAAGAAGTGACCTTAATCAATCCAAAATTCATTACAGGTCTGGATGAGGAGTTGTTAGAGCACTTAAAAGCTAACCATAAGCTGGTAATTACCTTAGAGGATGGTATCGTGGAAGGCGGCTTTGGTCAAACCGTTGCAAGCTTTTATGGTCCATCGGAAATGAAGGTAAAGAACTATGGTATTAAAAAAGGTTTCCCAACAGATTTTGTTCCAGAAGAGCTTCTGAAGGAAAATGGAGTTTCTGTAGAGCAAATTCTGGAAGATATCAAAGGAATTATATAAATATTTTTCAGATGTTTAAAGCGCTGTTGCACAAAGATAGCAATACAGACAAGGGAGTATGTATCTAACAATAATGCACTGTTTGAAAGAACTAAGATGTCTTTCAATTTGTGTAGGTGGAAGATATATACTCCCTTATTTCAATACATAGTACACTTTTGCAACAGCCCTTTTGAGCTATGTTATTTTCTAGGTGCATACATAATAATCAGTACACCAATCAGTGCAATGAAAGCTCCTAGGATATCATATTTATCAGGTTGAACACGATCGACCTTCCACCCCCATAATACGGATAGAACAATGAAAATACCGCCATAAGTTGCATAGACTCTGCCGAAATTAGCATTCTGCGGCTGAAGGGTTGGAATTATTCCATATAAGATTAATACTAAGGCACCGACAATACCATAGATAACCCCTTTCCCTTCTCTTAACCAAAGCCAGACGAGGTAGCCACCTCCTATTTCAAAAATTCCCGCTACTATAAAGTAAAAAAGGGACTTTACAATATCCATATAGAACCTCCCGTCATATCTTTTGTACATCGCTGTTAATTTTCTAATACAACTAATATTCTTATTAAGATGGCAACCTTAAAGTTAGAATAATCTAAATTATAACTTTAATCTCAATGCTTGTAAAG
>JAFACO010000017.1 GCA_023425485.1 Bacillota bacterium | reverse complement strand
GTGCTTATCATGGTTGGAGCGACCAGCTTGCCTACGGTATCCGTATTCCTGGTTCAAAATGGACCCAAGCTCATGGAGTACCTCACTTTTCCTTCAAACGAACGGATGAATTCTTCCCTAATGATTTAAGGGATTTAGAGCGTAAATTAAGAAGAAACCGGCTTCATGGCGGAACTGCTGCTGTAATGATTGAACCGGTTGGTCCTGAAAGTGGAACGCGTCCGGTGGATATGGATTTCAATAAGGGTGTAGAAGCTCTTTGCCGTAAATATGGTGCATTACTTATCTTTGACGAAGTAGTAACTGCTTTTCGTATCGGTATGGCAGGTGCACAGGGCTATTATGGTGTTACTCCTGATCTTACGGTGTTTGGTAAAGTAGTTGCTGGTGGTTATCCCGGAGCTGGTGGTCTGGGCGGTAAGAAGGAATACATGAAGTTCCTGGCTGCTGGTATTCAGACTGGTGATAAATACAAAAAAGCATTAATTGGTGGAACTATGGCGGCAACTCCAATCAGCTGCGTCGCTGGTTATTATACACTTTGTGAAATTGAACGTACCAAGGCTGCAAAAGTAGCCGGTGAAATGGGTGACCGTCTTAACAAAGGACTACAGGAATTAATCAAAAAATATAATCTTCCCTTTGTGGCCTTCAATCAGGGTTCCATCTGCCACTTAGAAACTGTTGGTGCCATGCATTTTGCAATTAACTGGAGGAAGCCCTGGACAATACCACAGGTATTGGAGCAAACTTCAAAGCGTAAGAAAGAAATGGAACATATGGGAGCAGCCTATATGGCAGAAGGTATTGTTACTTTAGCTGGCAGCAGACTCTATACCAGTGCTGCATATACCGAAGAAATGATTGATGATGCCTTAAGTCGTTTTGAAAGAGTCTTTCAGAAGATTGTAAATAAGGAGACCGAACAGAATTAAAATACATACCAATATATCTTTGAAGTATGCGAAAGGGGATCTATCATGCTGGAACAGGAAGCAAAAAGATTAGTTGTCCTTGCCGGAAAGGAATTGGTCAGTTCCGGACTAATTGCACGTACTTGGGGTAATGTAAGCTGTAGAGTAGATCAATATACCTTTGCTGTTACACCGAGCGGTCGTGCCTATGAAACCTTAACAGAGGAAGAAATTGTAGTCTGCAAAGTAGAGGATGCCTCCTATGAGGGTGAAATAAAACCTTCCTCTGAAAAAGGAATCCACGCTCTCCTCTATCGTAGCAATCCAGACATTAAGTTCGTAATACACACGCACCAAACCTATGCCTCTGCGGTAAGTACCTTTGATATAAATGACATGCCTGTTGCTGAATATCCCCTCCTTGGCAGTTACGTGCCCATTGCCAAATATGGTCTTCCTGGAACCAAACCACTGAAAAAGAATATAGGAATTGCTTTGACAGGTCTTTCTGGGCATGCCATTATTATGGCTCACCATGGAGCGCTGATGTTTGGCCATAGTTATGAAGAAACCTTTGAAACGGCAAAACAGCTGGAAGCTGCTTGTTTAGACTTCATACAGAAGAAATATCTCGCCCTGTCCGAAGCATCAAACTATGAGGAAGAAGCCTTTTATCAGCATTATTTGTCTAGGTCAATACAAAATGCAGAGAAACTATCGAAGGGTACTTTTTCAGAGGGTTATAGTATACGAACCATGGATGGACTTATCTTCTATGGTGATTCAGAAATAAAATACTTACCTTCAGACAGTAATCTTCCAAAGGAGATTTTAATACATTTTGAAATATTTCGCCAACGAAAGGATATAAATTATATTCTTTCTACCAATGACCTTTGTCTTAGTGCTGCAGCAGGAGCAAAGAATACACTTCGTCCTTTACTGGATGACTTTGCACAAATCGTTGGCTTGTCTTCCAAATGTTCAAAATCTTCCTCCCCTGCTGTAATTGTTCGAACCTTGCACGGTCGATTAGGTGCATTAGTTCCAAGTCATGGTGCCCTCTGCTGTGCTGCAACTCTATCTGATGCACAGGCCGTCGCCATGGTTATGAAGAAAAATGCTTTCGCACAAATCAGCTCGCAGTTTTTTGGTGGTGCAAAACCTTTAAGCTTACTTGATTGCAAATTAATGCATTTTGTTTATAAGAAAAGCTACTCAAAGAAATCAAAATAAGGAGAACGGATTTTACTATGGAGATGCAGTATAAATTATATCGTTATCGCTGGGTTATTCTTTTTGCTGTTGTTCCTATTATCCTATGTACCGAAATGTTTTGGCTGGCTTTGGCACCCATATCCAGCCTTGTTCAGGAACATTACCACATCGGAAGTATGGAAGTATCCCTGTTTACATCAAGTTACATGATTATGTACATTCTATTTACTCTGCCTGCCTCCTGGGTAATTGACAAATTTGGTTATCGACCTTCCCTCATCATTGGTGCTTTACTAACAGCAGTTTTCGGGATATTAAGAATTTTTGTTGCTGATAATTATACGGCTGTTCTCGTCACTCAATTTATCATTGCTGCAGGACAACCATTTTTACTAAATATATCAACCAAAATTCCTGCAAACTGGTTCCCAGTAACAGAACGCTCTATAGCCGCTGGAATATTGACTATGGCTCAATATCTTGGCTTCGTTGTTCCTATGATACTATCTCCTATTCTGGCAGAAAGTTATACCCTATCTACACTTTACATAGTTTATGGAATCATTGCCTGTGCTTGTACACTTGTTGCTCTCATTTTAACTAAGGAGCGACCTGCTCTTCCACCCGGACCAGATGCGGAGAAGGAGGATTTAAGTCCTGCCTCCATGATAAGATTATTTAAGAACATTAATTTTCTCTATGTGTTAATTATCGCCTTTATCTCAATGGGAATATTTAATACTTTGCTTACCTTAATTGAAAGTATTGTGACTCCCAGGGGGTTGTCCATCAATGAAGCAGGTATGATAGGATCCGTATTTGTAATTGCTGGAATCTTAGGTGCAGTTATTTTACCAATTATTTCGGATAAGCTTAGAAGGAGGAAGCCTTTGTTTATCTTTGGCATTACCTTGCTGGCTCCTCTGTATTTTGGAATTACTTATGTTACAGATTTTCTTCCCCTTATCCTATTATCAGGAATTGCAGGCTTTACCATCATGGGTTTAGCTCCAATCCTATTTCAACACGGTGCTGAGGTTGCATATCCTGCACAAGAAGGAACTTCACTTGGATTAATTTTATTAATGGGTCAGATTTCTGGTGCTCTCTTCGTCTTCCTTTTTGAAGCAATGAGCCTAAGTACTGACTCTGTCACTCTTCCTATGCTAATCTTTATTGCCTTAACAATTATTGAAATTCCTCTTACCATTAAAATGAAGGAATCTTCGTTGTTGGATAAAACAAGCTAAAAAACATTTATGTCTTCCTAAGTGTAACTATAACAATTTCAGGCCGATTAAATATTCTTACCGGAATAACACTATTACCTAATCCCCTACTCACCACCATGGTTGTTTGGTTTTCCCTATAGGTCCCAGCAGTATATTTTGGAAAGAAACCTTGATTCGGTGCAATCAGCCCACCTACGAAGGGTAATCTGAACTGCCCTCCATGCGCATGCCCTGCGAATATTAGATCAACCTTTGTCTGACTATATAACTTAAGATTCTGTGGTTCATGAGCTAATAGAATCTTAAGTTTATCTGGTTTTAAACCACTTGTTAAAGTCTGCAAAGTTCCATCTGTAAGGTTTTGTTCTCCCAGCCCAACTAAATAAAACCCATTGTCATCACCTATTTCAATTGTTTTGTTATCCATCAGCATGACACCATAAGCTTCCATATTCTGCATTAACTTATTCCAGTCATTGTTGGATATGGAGTATTCGTGATTTCCGCTAATATAATATACTGGCGCTATTTCTACTGCACCCTTAACAAACTCCAAGGCAATATCGATATTAGTTCGATTTCTATCCACTATATCACCAGTAATTAATATCATATTTGGGTTTTCTTCTCGAAGCTTATGCAAAAGTCTCTTATTGTTACTACCAAATTCCTTATTGTGCAGGTCCGATATCTGTGCTATTTTAAATCCATCCTGATTAACTCCGATCTTAGAGTTCTCATATACATATCTGGAAATAACAATATCATTGTTCTGCCAAATACAGAATATTACTATGATTAATGCAACTATCAATAATACTATCCTTCGCTTAGTTCTTTTATTTTGCATCCTACACCTCATTCATTAAAGCTAATAAGTATTATACAGTAAATATTTAGAAAACAACACTATGATATTATGTATATAAATTTATTTTGAAACCAATCCCTATCCTTTTATCGTCTAACAATTGGAAATACATACCTAATAAGGGAGGAGCAAAAAGATGTCTAAAGGAATATTTAAAATACTCATTGTAACACTTCTTACTACAGCTATTACAGCACCAATACTTATTGGTTGCAAGAAACAAACTGACTCTGAATCTTATAATATAGAGCAATTTGAAACTGCTATGACGGAAAAGGGTTATGAATTTGAAATACAAGAGGTAGAGCAGGATTTTCTTCCAACTACAAGAAAGCGAATGTTACTTGATAATGATATAGCACTTGATATCTATCTGTTTATAAATAACTCAAAAATGGAAAAGGAAGCAAGTCGCATTGACAGCGATGGATCCGGCTATGATGGACCTTTAAATAAAGTTAAAGTCAGCTGGGTGTCAGTCCCTCACTTCTTTAAAAAAGGAACAATAATTGTTCAATATATCGGAGAAGACGAAACAATTATATCCACCTTAAAAGAAATATTAGGTGAGCAATTTGCAGGCTATACTCCTCAATAAGTTATTTAAATTGTAATAAAACTATAATGAACCCATTATGTTAGATAAAGGCTCGAATATACATGTATCCAGCCAGAATACTCCAACATTATGGGTTCAAATTATTTTAAAATTTATTTTTATATCATTAACTATATATTTTGATAAGCCTGTTACATACTATATTTGATTTATCTATAAATTCATCACGCTCTGGATTTCTTTTTCGCACTTAAAGACTCATTAATATGAACCACATGATGTCTGGTCACTGGCATTAATAGAATTCCTGCCACATTTTTTCTTCCCCAGAAATCAATGAGCCAAATAGAAGCTTCTTCTTTTAAGACAGCTCCCTCCTCCAATATCCGTTGTAACCTCTGCTTATCAAACTTTCTCTTCATATCATGGATTGTAAGCTGCTTAATCAACTCCCTGGATCTTCTACCCACTTCAATCCGATAATTCTTTAGTTCCTGTATATTGAGGGTTTTGCTGAACTCTAATATTTCCTTTTCGGACAATGCATTGCCGGTATCAATTATGGTTGTATTTATTTTATCTTTCCAATTTCCCTTGTTAAATACCTGCTCCTCACCTGCTACTAAGAGATTCATGGTTATATCTTCAATTCTGGCGGAGTGCCAAATGCCATATGCAATTGTACGACCTTTTTCATTTATTGAGGTCCTTACCGTATTCTCATTAAGCCCTTCCCATAGTTCATCTTCAAAGGTTTTTAACTCTGTTCCAGACATAACACCTGAATGCACCATGGAGTGTAAATTTAAAGCCACTTGTATGCTTTCCTCAAGTTTATCAGGACTGAAAATAATCTCCCTTAGGTGCTTAATATCATCGTTCCATGGTTTTAAGTCCATTTCATAATCCCCCTTAATTGATATTCGTTAAAATAAATACAGGATATACTATAATCGTTTTGGAAGTGCCTTAATGAATTTCTCTACGTTTTCTTTTGTAGTCGCCCAGGAAGTAACTAACCGAATTACCGTATAATTCTCATCTATTTCAAATTGCGTTAAAAACCCAAATTGATTACTTAATTCTTTTATCTCCTTCTTAGTAAGAATAGGAAATAACTGATTGGAGTAAACAGGTGCAAAGAACTCATATCCTGCTGCCATCAGAGCCTTTGCTAGTTCCTGTGCTCTTAGATTTGCATTTCTACCATTTTCAAAGAATAAACTTTCCTGCTCCTCTTGTCCATTAATCTCTCTTGGTTGAAATAATGCTTCAAATTGAATTCCAAGAACAAACCCCTTCGCAAGTAATGCTCCTCTTTGCTTAATAAGGTATCTAAAGTCCTCCTTCAATTCGTCTTTACAAATGACAAGAGCTTCGCCGAATAGTGCACCGTTCTTAGTACCACCAATATAGAATACATCCACCAACCTAGCAATATCCTCCAGGGTCAGATCATTACTATCACAGGTTAGTGCGGAAGCAAGTCTGGCACCATCCAGAAAAAGAATTAGGTTATTTTCTTTACATACTTCATGAAGCTCTGTAAGTTCTTTCTTTGTATAAATCGTACCTAATTCTGTAGAATCAGAAACATATACCATCTTCGGTTGAACCATATGTTCATCCGAATGTTCTTTTAGAGCTTTTATAATAGCTTGTCTCGTTAATTTCCCATACTCACAAGGCATTGCCACAACTTTGTGTCCGGTCGCCTCTATCGCACCAGTTTCATGAACATTGATATGTCCCGTGTCAGCAGCAATAACACACTGATGTGGACGCAAAAATGAAGATATCACCAATAAATTAGTCTGAGTACCACCAGAGATAAAATGTATATCCACATTCTCTTTGTTTAAATACTTTTTAATGTGTTCCTTGGCTCTATCGCTATGCACATCAAGTCCATAACCATTGTTCTGCTCCAAATTAGATTTTAAAAGTAAATCCAGTACCTCCGAATGAGCACCTTCGCTATAGTCGTTAACAAAGCTAATCATAATTTGCCTCCTAGTTCTGTGAATGAGTGCTTGCATTCATTTACAGAACGCAAACCTTAGTGTGAAAGTGTTTTTTTTACACTTTTTCCTATTCCGTATTTCGACAAGTAAAGGTGAAATTTTCTTTACTTATCATCATTTAACTTATTTGCCCTATTATACACCTGTCAGCAAAATAAATCATGCACAAATTTGTTAAATTAATTATTTAATAGAACTTGATTTTGGGTTATATCCTTCCTATTTTTTATGCTTCGACAATTTACATTCGCGGTAAAAATTAAAAGTTATACCAAAATTAGTTTGATGTGCAACTACTTCCATGCCGGAGCGTGTTGCAAATGAACTATAATTGGTATAACTAATAACCAACAAGTATCTTGCATATTGACGAACTAATAGCGTTAATCCGATTTACTAATTGAAGTAAGTCCAAATAGACTTCCAAAGAAGCCAAGTGCCAAACTAACCAGCACAATTATGCTGCTAATCCATTCTCTTAATTCCTCCATAGGAGGGAATGGTAAAAACATCAGATATCCACTTAATTCGCCATATCCTTTTGTTAACAAATAGGATAGGAATATCGCAGATCCAAGTCCACCTATTACAGTAAGTAGAGTTCCTGTTAAAATAAATGGCAGACCGATAAAGCTTCCGGGGGCTCCAAGTAAACGTAGTGTCCTAATCTGCTCCTTATTATTATAGATTCCCTGTCTTATCATATGGGATATAATCATTAAGGTTGTGATTGCAACTGCCATAGCTATCAGGATACCCAGCAGCTTCACTGCACTTACAATTCCTTTTAATCTTTCTAAAATCTCTCTATTATCTCTTACATACTCGATACCTTCAAGGTTTGATACTTGCTGAAGTATCGCATCCATGGAATCAAGCTCAATCCGTATATCAATAAAAGCTTCAAAAGGATTCTCCTCAAATAAAGACAGTATCTCTGCTTCATTTCCAAGGAGCCTTTTATTGAGTTCGTAAGCTTCTTCCTCATTCTGATAGGTTGCTGTTAAAACTCCCTCCATACCATTAATCTGATCTGTAAGCTGCAGCGCTTGTTCTTCCTTAATATTATCTGCAAAATAAGCACTTACTGCCGCCTCTTCCTCTAATGAAGTAACCAGACTATCTCCTATACTCCAACCAGCTAAAACAAGCCCCAGAAGGAATAAAATTAATGCAGTTCCAATTACAGAGAGTAAGTTGGAAAGTGTTTGAAAGCGAATTATTCTCACAGCTTCTTTTAAAAAGTAACCTAGATTATAGAAAAACACCTTCATTGCTGCCTCCCCCTTGATTCCACAGTGACTTCTCCTTGTTTCACTCGAATATAGGTTGCCTTTTCCCTGTTTTCAATTAAATGAGTCGCATGTGTGGTAATCACAACTGCGGTATTCTCATCGCATAAGGAAGTCAGCATATGTAATATATTAAGCGCATTGGTCTGATCCAAGTTGCCGGTAGGTTCATCCGCCAGTATAAGTGAAGGTTTTCTGGCTAGTGCTCTCGCAATGGCAACTCTTTGAGCTTCTCCCCAGGATAAATGCTCTACCTTTGTTCTTATCTTATGCTCTAAGCCAACCCTCGTTAAAGCATTCACTGCTTCTGCTGTCATTTTCCGTGGTGATATCCCCAGAAAACGCATACCCATCATTACATTCTCTAGAGCTGTCCTTCCATCGATTAATTTAAATTCCTGAAAAACTGGGCCTATTTTCTTTCGCAGCTTTCTAATGCTACCACTTTTACTGCGCTTCATTATCTGTCCGCATACCTTTAGTGAGCCATTGGTCACATATTCCATCCCCAGCATAAGCTTAAGCAGACTTGTCTTGCCGGAACCGCTTGGCCCAGTAATAAATACAAGTTCGCCAGGTTCTATATGCAGGTTAACTTTCTTTAAGGCCTCTGTTCCATCCGGATAGATTAAAGAAACATCCTTCAATTCAATCATACTCTTCTCCATTCCTACACAGGTTCTCTGCAAATCTAAAGTCGATACTAAAGTTAATTTTATTCTTTAAGGTACTCTGTCTCCAAATTTATTAGCTAGAGGATACATTAATCCTCCGTTTCATCGTCTAAAACTGCGGGTATATAATAAAGTTTAAAGTTCCTTCCTCACTCCAGACATCCTCAATTCGAAAATCCATTTGAATCATATCTTTTGCAATTCCGTCAAAATCAAAAATTATTGGTCCGTTTTGGAATAGTTCCTCCAAGGTTTCTGTTTCTAGTGGCAGGTCAAAGAAGCGTGCTTCATCTACCTGATATTCAATTGCCTTTTCACCATCAACAATAAAATGCCCTTTTAATACTAAATGTTTATCCACTACTTCAATTACTACCTGTTCCTCTTCAAAAAGGAATTTGACCGGGGTAAGTGTGGAATTATCTGAAATTATTTGGTTAAAGGTTTCCTCCTCCAAATAGCCAGATATGTTAAAGAATCCAATGTTTAAATTAAGATCTTCCTCTGTAAAATATCCGGCTGCAATAATATCATTAATTTCTTTCATAAGATTTGAAAATAGGGTTTGATTATCCGTCCATAGAAGGACTACCTGTGCTAACTGCTCCTGATAATAATCCCGTTCATTAAGTAGCGTAGCCAGATACTCCTCTTGCTCCTGCTGCAATGCTTGTTTACTTTCTATTGTTGAAAGAAGCTCCGCCTGTTTGTCTTTTAAATCAGTAGATTTCTTAACTAGAAGCTCCTGTTTTTGCTCCAGCTTTAACTTATTATCCTTTAATAAAGTAAGGAGATCATTCACGTTATGTGAAATATCCTTCATAATATTCAGGCTTTTTAAAAAGTCAGATAAATTATTTGCCATTAATAATACTTCCAGATAGGAGGTTGCTCCACCTCGCTGGTAATTTACCAGCACCTTCTTAAGAATTGAAAGTTGCAGATCATATTCCTCCTTCTGTTCAGTAATCTGATCTTTCAACTCTCTCATATCATCATTCAGTGTAGTTATATCTGCCTGTAATGCTTCTTCCTCAATTCGAAGTCCGTCTATTTCCTGTTTAATTGAGAAGAGTTTCTCTAAGACCGTTTTTTCCTCATCCGATATACCTTCCAGTTTTTCTTCTAACTCTTGGATTTGCTGTACTTCTGCAATTGCTTTAAGGGGAAGTAATCCTGTTATCAGCAAAAGCACCAGAACGATCGATATGAATCGAAAACCAAGCTTCCTGTTTAACATAGCACTTCCCCCTTTATCTCAAATTATGACAAAACAATATAATCAACGTGGACAACATACACTGTTAAAACTAATATGCTTATCCTTTCCTTATTATACCATCGTTTGCTATTACTTTCTACAAATACTCCATACCTATTTCTAAATTTGAAGAGCATTTTTATATGCTGTAAATCATGAACACATATTAATTGATTAGCAATAACCACTCTCTATATGAAAAGATTTACATTAGAATCCTCTGCTTCACCCAGATAATAACCGACTCCACCGATCTTAACTCCGTCTAATAGTTCTTCTTGCTTCAGTCCCATAACATCCATGGACATTTGACAAGCAACAATTTCAATCCCACTGTCAATCGCAAACTGAATCAACTCCTCCAGGGAGGATATTTTCTTATTCTTCATGACCATGCGAATCATCTTACCACCCATCCCCAGCATATTCAGGTTGGAGAGCTTCAACTTTTTACTTCCTCTGGGCATCATCATGCTAAACATTCGGTCTAGGAACCCCTTAGAAACCTTCTGCTTATCCGGTTTTCTTAAAATATTTAATCCCCAGAAGGTAAAAAACATAGTAACCTTTTTACCCATAGAAGCAGCACCATTAGCAATGATAAAAGAAGCAATTGCCTTATCAAGATCACCGCTGAATACAACCATTGTCTTATTGTCTTTCACAGTAACTTCCTTATTATTTGTAGCTTCTGACTGTTTCCCTACAGCTTCTGACTGTTTCCCTGTAGCTTCTTTACGTAAATGTGCTGTGATAATACCAGCTTCTTTATTAAGATCCAATAGGTCCGTGTTCGTTCTTTTTGACCATGCCTTAACATCTTCATAGAACCCGGGGTCAGAGGCAATCACTTTCAATACCTCACCTTCCTTCATTTCATCCATGGAGGTCTTAAGCTTTAATAACGGCCCCGGACAACAGAGGCCACAGGCATCTAAAATCTTATCCGGCTGCATTTCTTTTTCCTCCTTTAAGGTCTGAGTATCCGGGTCCAGCATAAGTACAGACTGGTCCGTCGCTCCTAGGCTCGCTGCCATAAGTCTGCTCTGTTGTGGTACTTCTAAAAGGGTATCATACGCAGAGCGATATCCTCCGGTTACGTTAAGTACCTTATATCCATGCTGGGTGAGGATACGATCCGCTACATAGCCTCGTAATCCAACCTGACAGTATTCTACAATCGTCTTATTCTTATCCAGCTCGGATAAGCGCATTCTTATACTATCCAGTGGTATATTCTTTGCTCCCTGGATATGTCCATTCTCGTATTCCAGCTCGCTTCTAACATCAATTAACTCGTAGGTACTCTCCTCTAAAGCCTCAACCTGTTCCCAGGTTACAATATGACTCCTACCCTCCAAGACATTCTGTGCTGCAAAACCTGCCATATTCACGGGGTCTTTCGCTGACGAATAAGGAGGTGCATAGGATAGCTCAAGTTCAGCCAGATGATTTACAGTCCCTTTAAGGTGAAGCACAGTTGCTATTACATCAATCCTTTTCTCAACTCCTTCATAGCCTGCTGCCTGTGCACCCAGTACTTTTCCTTCCTTATCAAATAACAGCTTTAAACTCATTGGAACAGCACCCGGATAGTAGGAGGCATGGGAAACTGGATGAATTATAATTGAATTATAGAAAATATCCGCTTTCTTAAAAGTTCTTTCATTTGCACCAGTGCAAGCAAGGGTCATATCAAATACCTTAATTACACTTGTACCCTGTGTTCCCGAATACTTGATGTCAAGCCCAGCAACATTGTCAGCTGCAATTCTGCCCTGTTTGTTGGCAGGTCCCGCAAGAGGTATCGCAGTTTTATTTCCTGTAACATAATCCACAACTTCTATCGCGTCGCCTACGGCATATATTCCGTCTTTATTTGTCTCCATCCGGTCATTTACAAGGATATGCCCTCTTGCCCCCAATTCTATGCCCGACTCCTTTAGAAATTGAGTATCCGGTGTTACACCAATTGCAAGAATGACTAAATCTGCAACAACCATTCGATCACTATTTAAAGTAACCTCAACCTGCTGGCCAATCTCTCGAAAGGCTTTAACCCCATCCCCCAGCACGAGCTGTACTCCATTGTTTTTCATTTCCTTTTCAGCTTCTAGAACAATATCCGTATCAAAGGGAGCCAGTATATGCGGAGCAGCTTCCGCTAAAGTTACACTAATTCCTCTTTCTCTTAGGTTTTCCGCCATTTCAATACCAACAAAACCACCACCGATTACTAATGCACTTGTGATTTCTTTTTGGTCCACATATGCTTTAATTTTATCTGTATCCGGTATATTACGGAGTGTAAATATACAAAGTGATAAGATATTTACAC
>JAFACO010000560.1 GCA_023425485.1 Bacillota bacterium | reverse complement strand
ATACTTCTACAGTAATCTCCCTGGTCTCAAGAAACTTTCCGTCAACAACTCCATCCCCATCCGGATCAGAATTTTCCGCAGGATCAGTTACTGTAGCATCATTAACTGATGGCTTTGGAGTCGGTTCCTTACCGGAGTCATTGTTTTGGCCACAGCCTGATAACAGCGTTACGATCAGACAGCTAAGTAGCACAATTGACATAAATCTTTTCATTTCATACCCTCCTAATTGTTTTATATTTAATTTGACATATTGCGTCCGCTTTCATATTCCTCCGGCTTATGGTTATTCCTTTACCGCGCCCAGAGTAACCCCTGTAATAAAGTATTTTTGCAGCCAAGGGTAAATTAGTAAAATCGGTACCGTTGCAAACATAACTGTAGCTGCTTTAAAAGTGTCTGCAAGCCCCGGAGCAATAAACCCTTCCTTGGTTGAGGTATCAATACTCGTCATATTGTTAAGAATGTTATACAACAGTAATTGAATCGGATAAAATTTCTTGTCATTCATATACATTAAAGCATCTGAAAATCCGTTCCAGCGGCCTACGGCATAAAAGAGCGCCAAAGTTGCCATTACTGGTGTAGACAGAGGCAGATAAATTTTTCTTAATATCTGTATGTAACTTGCTCCGTCAATCTCAGCAGATTCCCTAAGACTATCCGGAATATTGTAGAAAAAGCTTCGCATTATGATCATATTAAATACGCTAAGACACCCCGGGATAATTAGCACCTGCGGCTTACCAATCCAACCCAGATCATTGAGAAGGAGGAAATTCGGTATGGTACCCGCACTGAAATACATGGTTAAAATAATAAATATATTAATTACCCGGCGGCCCTTTAATTTGTCAAAGATCAAAGGATAGGCGCAGATGGTTGTCATAAACAGTGACAAAACTGTACAGATTACGGTTAAAATTGCAGTCCATGCCAATGACCAAACATATTTTTCATCACCAAGTACCATTTGATACGCTTCCAAATTGAAGCCCTTTGGTATTAAGAATACATCGTTTCTAATCAATGCTTCCTTAGAGCTTAAGGATCTCGCCAAAACATTTACTAAAGGTAATAGACAAATTAGGATAAGGAGAAAGCATAGGAAAGCAATGATCAAATCTCCCATCTTTGTTTTTCTTGACTTTATCATATAGAATACACCCTTCTTTCTATCACTTTCTTACCAAACGCCTCGTTCGCCGGCTTTTTTGGCGACTGCATTCGCAATCAGCAGGAAGATAACGCAAACCACAGACTGGAATAATCCTGCCGCCGCGGTCAAGGAAAATTGTAAACCACGGATACCATTGGTATAAACAAAGGTTGACAAAACATTGGAAGTACCTTTTACCAGATTATTGCCCAATGCATATGGACGGTCAAACTCACTTCCCAAAATACGTCCAAGACTCATAATAATGAGAACGACGATGGTGGAACGCAAGCCTGGCAGTGTAATATGCCACATCTTTCTCCAGCGGCTTGCTCCGTCCACAGAAGAGGCTTCATAAAGCTCTGGGTTGATACCGGTAATTGCTGCCAGATAGATAATGGTATTCCATCCGACACTTTGCCAGATTCCCAAAAATATGTACGTCACAATCCAATGCTTCGGATCATTCAGAAACGGAATTGCTTCAAGTCCCATTAGCTTAAGTACCATGTTAACCAAACCGTTGGTTGGTGCAAACAGCTGCAGGGCCAAACCCGAAATAATAATCCAGGATAGGAAGTGGGGCATGTAGACTACCGTCTGTGTAAATCGCTTAAATCGCTTAAAGGCTAACTCATTCAGTAGTAAGGCCAGTATAATCGGTGCAGGAAAACCGATTATAAGATCCAATAAATTAAGTCCAATGGTATTACGCAGCGCGTATAAAAAATCACGGTTAGAAAAAATCTTTATTAGATACTCAAGTCCATGATTTGCCGCCCACTCCATATCCCAAACATCCTGAATAATACTGTACTTTTTGAAGGCGATCTGTATGTACATCATGGGTATGTAACGGAAAATGACGAAATAAGTAAGCGGAAGCACTAACAAAAGATAGAGCGACCAGTACCGTTTCATATAATTGCCGGTCTTTCTAATTTTTATAAAGTGTAGTTCTGCCTTGGTAGTCTTCATTCTGCACCTCTTTCTCAATGATCAAATAATACTTGAATAACCAGTGACACCCTTTGTCAACTTGTATACTAGTATATTATCATGCTAGTATATTTATTTAAATCCCAATCTTTACTAAAGATAAAGGATTTTAATTAGTGCTTTTGCACAAATCAAAATCCTTATCTGCTGTAAACCATATTACTAATTCCTTTTTTCCTACTGAAATTTGAACCACTTAAAATCAAATTTGCATCCTGGCAGGAATAAAAATTCTACCGTTTGCATCCCAACGACACGATCCAGTTCAAACTCCCGGTGGATGAATTCCCCGGAGGTCATGAATTCTATCAACTGCCTGCTTTCAACATTCTTTCCCTTAAAACATACCAGAATGGAATTATTGATCGAACAGCGTCCGCAGATGGTTAGTTTCTTGCAGCCCTCACTGCCAAAGTCCATTTTGTCAAAGGAAATTGTGACATTATTACCTATATTCGTAATTTCATCCGAACCAATCCTATACTCATCGCCATAAAGGCTACTATAGGAAAGTATGGACAGCTGTTCATAGGCTTTTTCTGTCTCCTTAAACCAGAAGCCCTTAATATGCATTTTACTACGCAATAAAAAGGCCAGAGATGTAATACCCTTCAGATGTCTTTTAAGCTGAAAGGTTTCCTCCTGATAGGTATTCCATATGGATTTCTTGTAATAAATAGGCTCTGCCAGCAATTCACTTCCTTCTTCCCCAGGGACACCCTCCCAGATTTCAATCCTTGCGGGCTTGCTGTCCAGTTCAAAAATTGGTACAGTGATTTCCTTTGCACCCATCACTCCAAAATCCAGTTTGTCATAAATCAATATACTTTCACCGTCACGTGCCGTTGCAACACCACGCTCGTTCCCATTGCTGATTTCACCCCTGCTTCTGTTGTAAAGACAGCCGGATACCAGCTCATAGGGATTAAGAAATGCCACTCCCAGACCATTAATGTGAAATTCCAATGTAGAAATCAGCCTTGGCTTGGTTCCTCCATTCTTTGTCAATGCACGAACGTAGACAACTCCGTCACCGATTGCCTGAAGAATTGCTTTTTTACCATTTGGTTGGATTATTGCCAGGTTGGAATCCACACCGGAGGCATTGGTTACCCTCCAGGTAACCTCCTCATAGGTAGCATTATACGGATGTGCCAAAGCTTCCAGCTCCACTTCTCTCAATGTTTCATTAAGATTAGTTCCCTTGCTGCTGATTATTTCAAGCTTTCGAATTGGTATTTCCTGCTTCCAGGGAGTTTCTTCGTTCTGCTCTGTGGCAGATATTCCTTGAAGGGGCACACCTTCCTTAGACTGAAAAGTGGTCTTAACTGTCCTAAGC
>JAFACO010000559.1 GCA_023425485.1 Bacillota bacterium | reverse complement strand
ATTATAATACATCTCATACACAGATTGCAGTTTCTCATCTTTTGCTGTTGATGTTAGTTTTCCTTCTTTTGCTGTAATCTCACGAATATAACTACGGTGTTCTGCCTGGTCCGAAATATCTTCTGCGATAATATCCAATGCTCCTGCAATTGCATCCTCAACCGTAAGTACCTCTTTATCGGGAGAAAGATATTCTTTCGCTGCTTCTGTTACTGGTTCTTTAATTTCCTGTGCTAAAATAATAGCTGCTAACCCATCCAGTCCCTTTTCTTTTGCTATAGTCGCTCTCGTTCTTCTCTTTGGACGATATGGACGATATAAATCCTCTACCACAACCAGAGTTGTTGCAGATAAAATCTGTGCTTTAAGTTCTTCGGTTAGTTTACCCTGTTCCTCTATACTGTTTAGTACCTGCGTCTTCTTTTCCTCAAGATTTCTTAGATACAGTAATCGTTCATGAAGGTTTCTTAACTGCTCATCATCCAAAGAGCCAGTAACTTCCTTACGGTATCTGGCGATAAACGGTATGGTATTGCCTTCATCAATTAGTTTTACTGTAGCTTCCACCTGCTCCAGACGTATTCCTAATTCCTCTTTTATCTGTTTTAAAATGTCCATGTTCTTGCTCCTTAAATCATTTTAAATGCATGTCACGTTCATCATTTCCAAGGAATGCATTTCCTATGTAATCATACCATCCAAAAACTTGAAAATCAACTTTTTTACAATTTACACGCTTTATCAAAGAAATAACTAAATTACAACAAGTTAATTTGCTGGTCTCAACCAAAGGATTACAAAAAGAGGTGACAATTGCAATAGCAACCATCACCTCTAATATATTTGGTTTTACATATGAACTTCTTTTGCATCATTTTTATTGACTATAATATTTCATCTAATATTAAAACTTAGTCTAATTATGCTAATAAGAATTTATCATGAACTGCATTCATTGCTCTGTCCACTTGTGATTCATCAATCAGAACAGTTACTCTAATCTCAGAAGTAGAAATCATCTTGATGTTAATGCCCACATCATAGAGAGCCTCGAACATCTTAGATGCTACGCCTGCGTTGGACATCATTCCAGCACCAACAATGGATACCTTTGCAACTTCTCTTTCAATATCTATCTTCTGGCACTTAAGGCTGCCTTCCTGATGTCTTTCAAGAATTGCTACTGCCTCATCCAAATCATCTTCTTTTACAGTGAAGCTGATATCCTTTGTTCCGTCTCTTCCAACTGACTGTAGAATAATATCAACATTAATATTATGATTTGCTAGGTGATTGAATAGTTTAAATGCTACTCCCGGTTGATCTTCTAATCCTATAACTGCAATGCGTGCAGTATTCTTATCACATGCCACACCGCTTACAAGCATTTTTTCCATCTTAACTTCCTCCTTAACAATTGTACCTTCTGATAAATTCAAACTGGAACGAACAACTAACTGAACACCATATTTTTTTGCCATTTCAACTGAACGGTTATGCAATACTCCTGCACCTAAGGATGCTAGCTCAAGCATCTCATCATAAGTGATCTCTTCTAATTTTCTTGCATCTTTCACAATTCTTGGATCGGCAGTAAATACACCATCAACATCTGTGTATATCTCACAGGCATCCGCATGTAATGCTGCAGCTAATGCAACCGCTGTTGTATCAGAACCTCCTCTTCCGAGGGTGGTGTAATCATCAAATTTGTTAACACCTTGGAAACCTGTAACAAGTACTACTCGCTTGCTTTCAAGCTCGTTACGAATCCTCTCCGTGTCAATGCGTTTTAGTCTTGCATTACCATAAACGGAGGTAGTATGCATTGCTACCTGATAAGCATTTAAAGAAACCGCTGGTACACCCAAAGCATCTAACGCCATTGCCATTAAGGACACTGATATCTGCTCCCCTGTAACCATTAACATATCCAGCTCTCTCTTTGAGGCATTCGGATTAATGTCCCTTGCCTGTGCTAATAATACATCAGTTTGTTTCCCCATCGCTGATAGCACAACTACCACTTCGTTGCCTTTTTTATACTCCTCGGTAATTCTCCTGGCAACATTAAAAATTCTTTCTTTGTCGGCAACGGATGTGCCACCGAACTTCTTTACTATTAACATAGCTGCCTCCTACATACATTGTTATTCGTACAGTATACCTGTAGCTCTTTTTATCCTTATTCAGTCCCAATCCATCTTTCGTAATTTATAATCCTATGTATCTAAAACTAATAAACATATTATCCGCATTTCTTACAGTTGAGAACAGTCTGCAAGTAAATAGTAATTAATATATTTTACACAGATAAGAGTTTATTAATGACTGTAAACCCTTCCGGAACAACATTACCACTTTCTTTTGCCTCTGCCTCGTTGTAGTTCCATTGATAATCTTGCTTCTTTGTACTGTCATACAGTAAATACGGAACCGGTTCACAGGTATGCGTTCGCAAACGAATTGGCGTCGGATGATCTGGCATTACTAACATACGATAAGGCACACCTGCCTTTTCCATGCCTTCCATTATAACCTTAATCACTCTTTGATCCAGATATTCAATTGATTTTACCTTATTTGCAACATGTCCCTGATGCCCCATTTCATCAGGTGCTTCAACATGAACATAAACGTAATCGTAGTCCTCTTCTGTAAGAACTTTAATTGCAGCCTGTGCTTTACCTTCATAGTTTGTATGTAAGGTACCGTCAGCTCCTGGTACTTCAATCACCTTCATACCTGCACCTACAGCAATTCCCTTTAATAAGTCAACCGCCGATATCATTGCACCTTTTATTCCATTTTTCTCTTCAAAGGAGGTTAGTGCCGGTCTGGTACCCGCTCCCCAAAACCAAATAGAGTTTGCCTTATTAAGACCTTTTTCAGCTCGTGCAATATTAAGTGGATGCTGATTTAAGATATCATAGCTCTTTTTCATCATCATTCTTAGTTCCTGCTGCTCTGGAAGGTACTCTCCAATCACTTTACCCAAAATATCATGGGGCTGCGTAAGGTCCACTACCTCACCTTTATCCCAAACTG
This sequence comes from Bacillota bacterium, assembly GCA_023425485.1. Lineage (GTDB taxonomy): Bacteria > Bacillota > Clostridia > Lachnospirales > Lachnospiraceae > Mobilitalea. The sequence goes on along the minus strand of JAFACO010000559.1, from coordinate 7,565 downwards.
TAAGGTGTCTATAACTTGTACCCACATAAAACTTATAAATGTCATTTTCCAATTCTTTTTGGACCGCAGCAATTAGTATTGCAGCATCTTCTGTTGAGATTTCTCCTGAACTATGATCAAGGATTGTTTGTTCTTCATAGGGTTTATCATCCTGCGATAGAGTTACAATATTACAGCGCAGAGCAATGTCTGTCGCCTTAAGGTCCACACCAATGCTAAGCGCTTCTAATGGAGAACGTCCTGAATAATAAATCCTAGGGTTATAACCTAACACTGCAAGGTTAGCTGTATCACTGCCAGGCTTCATTCCTTCTGGTATTGTATAGGCAAGTCCAATTTCAGATTGTTTGGCAAGCAAATCCAGCTGTGGTGTCACTGCTGCCATCAGAGGTGTTCTATCCTCCAGCACCGCCAATGGTTCATCAGCCATACCGTCCCCAAGAACAACAATGTACTTCATAGAATCATTTCCTTTCTTGTTGTTATAAGCCAGTATCAGCCACCTTTACTCTGATATTTTCTATGTGGCTGACGTCACTCATCAAGTTTATGTTCTAGAATCGAATCCGAATTATATTAAGTACTCCGGATAAACTTTCCCTTTTCACTTTAAGTTCTTCTTCGGAGATGACAGGAGTTAAAAATGCAAATTCTTCTTCTAATCCATCCACCTTTACCTCTTCGACAACACCGAAAAGTTTGTTAACCTGTTCCTTTTGCTCTAAGCTGCCACCAGCTAATCGAATAAAAAATCTATGTTGAACTTTATTAATATCTGTTAATTCAAGTTTTCTGCTGCTCCATAACGTCCATATATTTTTGCCAATATGTTTTGCCGCATCAACCACGTCCGCTACTACTGCACTTGCGGTTGGTAATTTACCTGCCCCGCTGCCATAAAACATAACATCTCCAATTACATTTCCTTTAACAAAAATACCATTAAACACATCATTTACACTATAAAGAGGATGGTTCGCTTTAATCATTACCGGCGCAACCATAGCATATACCTGGTCATTATCTCTGATACTGGATGCAAAAAGTTTTACTCTTGCATTCAGCGCCTTTGCATAACGGATATCTTTATCTGTAATATGTGAAATTCCCTCTGTGTGAATGTCTTCAAAATCTACCTGCATTCCAAAAGCAAGTGAGGATAATATGGCAATCTTTCTACATGCATCATGACCTTCGATATCTGCTGCGGGATTACGCTCTGCGTAACCAAGCTTTTGAGCAGTCGATAAAGCAGTTTCGAAATCTATGCCTTCTTCACTCATCTTAGATAATATATAGTTGGTGGTTCCATTTAGGATACCTGTAATTTCAACAATCTCATCCGCTGTCAGCGAGTGATTCAGTGGTCGTATAATCGGGATGCCACCACCAACGCTTGCTTCAAAAAGAAAATTAAGTCCTCTTTCTTTTGCCAAATCAAGTAATTCTGCGCCATGCTTCGCTACCAATTCTTTATTGGAGGTAACTACACTCTTACCCTTTAAAAGTGCAGACTTTACAAAGGTATGTGCAGGCTCTACTCCTCCCATATGTTCGCAAACAATTAAAACCTCTGGATCATCTAATATAATATTTATATCATGAACTACCTTTTCCATGATAGGATCGCCTGGAAATTCTCTAAGATCGAGTACATATTTGACATTGATTTGGTCACCGGCTCTTTTACTAATACTTTCACCATTGGTATTCAGTACTTCTACAACACCTGATCCAATGACTCCGTATCCTAAGACTGCAATATTTATCATTACTGCTCCTCCATCCATTTTGTCGTTGAAACACTCGAATTCTCGGGGTTTCTGAATAACTCATCTAATTTATCATATCCCCCATCTAGACTTCCAAGAGGTAGCTTTTACTCACTTATTCTCTTGATACAAGCTTCACATAATGCACACCGTCCATAGCTTCGATAGCATCCATCAAGATAGAGGTACTGTCTGTCTGCGGCAGTATTTCAATACTAAGTGTTAGCATAGCAATTCCATTTACCGGAATACTTTGGTGGATGGTCAGGATATTAGCCTCACACTTGGCAACCTGATTTAGAACTTTCGATAAAAGTCCTGGCTTATCATCCATCTGCAGCATAAAAGTAATGGTCTTTCCTCTAGTATTCTCATAGAACGGGAAAATATCATCCCTATATTTATAAAATGAACTCCTGCTTATTTCTACCGCGTCTGTCGCTTCCTGAACAGTCATAACTCTTTCGGAATCTAAAAGTCTCTTAGCTTCCACAACTTTTAAAAGCACTTCTGGCACTGCCTTTTTCTTTACAATAAAATACTGATCTCCATTCATATGTTAAGAACCTCCTGCGGTAGTATGCAAGTTCCCGTACTTAATCTCTTATTGTATGCAAGTCAGATACAACTGTCTTTCCTAGGAAGATATACTACCATATAATTATTCATAATGCAATAACATTTTACCATGTTCGAATCAAAAATGCTATCTTTGTTACAAATGCTTGTAACCTCGGGATAAATATTAATTTTTTTGTATAAAAATTAACCCATTGATTAAAATGACAAGCGCATCTCTTTCAATGGGTCTTATAATTATTATAGTACTTTAGAAAGGAATTCAATCAATCTAGGATGTTGGGGATTTTCAAAAAACTTATCCGGAGTATTCTGCTCCACTATTTTACCTTCATCCATGAAGAGAACTCTCGTTCCCACTTTTTGCGCAAATCTCATTTCATGGGTAACCACCACCATGGTCATTCCTTCTTCAGCAAGTTCTGCCATTAAGTCCAATACTTCACCAACCATTTCAGGGTCTAACGCAGAGGTTGGCTCATCAAACAACATAACATCTGGGTTCATGGCTAAGGCACGGACAATTGCTATACGCTGCTTTTGACCACCAGATAGTTGTTTTGGATATGCATCGGCTTTCTCAACTAAACCTATTCTCTTTAATAATTCAATCGCTTTCTCCTCTGCTTGTTTCTTATCCATTAGTTTTAGAGTAACTGGCGCTAATGTGATATTTTCAAGGACGGAGAGATGAGGAAAGAGATTAAACTGTTGAAAAACCATTCCCATCTTACATCTAATCTTATCTATTTCTGCATTCTTATCTGTAATTTCGGTTCCTTCAAACCAAATTTGTCCGTCTGTCGGAGTCTCTAATAAATTAAGGCAGCGAAGGAAGGTGGATTTTCCTGATCCTGAGGGTCCAATAACAACAACCTTTTCCCCCTTTTGTATTGTTTCATCAATGCCATTGAGAACAACATGATCTCCGAATGCTTTATACAAATTCTTAGTGGTTATCACCTTTTGCCAGCCTCCTTTCAAATATCGCTAGTAATTTTGTTAATCCAAGTACCATAATTAAGTAGATTGCTGCGGCTACATAATATGGAGGAAGTATATCCCAGGTACCAGCGCCAATGTACTGAGCAGATTTTAAAATATCTGTTACAGCAATTGCACCCGCTACTGAGGTTTCCTTAATAAGTACAATAAACTCGTTTCCAAGTGCTGGTAGAATATTTCTTATGGCCTGCGGCATTATAATTAGTCTCATTACTTTTAAATGGCTTAACCCTAAGGTACGACCTGCTTCCATCTGTCCACGGTCAATGGATTCAATACCTGCTCTAATTATTTCTGCAACATAAGCTCCGGAGTTAATACCAAAACATAGAGCAGCGACAAGAATTTCATTTGTGTATCTTGAGGTAAATATTAAGTTATAAATAATAAGCAACTGCAGCATTACCGGTGTTCCCCGGATAATGGTAATGTAAGTATTACAAATAAATAAAACCAGTCGTTTTAAGAACTTAACTTTAAAATTCACCGCTGAAAATTTCGCTACTGCAACAATGATACCAATTCCAATACCAAGTAAAATAGCTAGAAATGATATTGCAATTGTATTTTTTGCACCTTCTAAATACGCCAAATAACGTTGTTCCGGTACTACGGCATTGTATATTGGTTGAAAAAAGTCGCTTAATGCCTGAATAATATTACTCAATTTAATTCCTCCTGATTATAAGTACTTATACCTTTGATCGATATATTTCTCTATGTATAACTAGTTTATTTATTATTATAAATGAATATTTACTCAAATTACAACTAGCATATTTTTCAAAGTTATCCTTTTTTGTTCCATGTTATATTTATTGTATAAAATCTCTTGTGTAATAAAATATTCCTATTGGTATTAATACAGCCATCTTTATATCCATCTTTCATTATTAAACATAAAGATGGAGGCTGTCATTGTAGCTAACAGCCTCCAATTATTACTTACTTTATTCATTAATCAATATTTAAATGATTCTTACTAAATTCTTCAATCTTTCCACTATCCTTTAAATCCTGAAGAACTTTATTTATTTCATCTAATAATTCCTTATTACCTTCGTCCACAGCAAGTGCATATTTATCAGTAAATAGGATACCATCCATGATTTCTAATTCTGGATTACTAGCTATCAATTTCTGTGCAGGTAATTCATCCATAATAATACAGTCAATCTTGCTAAGTTTTAAATCCTCTGCAGCCTGTGCAAATTTTGTATAGCGTTTTACTTCTTTATAAGCTACATTGTCTTCAACGAACCAATCTGCTGTATTACCTTGCTGTACACCAATTATCTTATCTGCTAAGCCTTCTGCATCAACGGTTGCAACGACAGGATTATCCTTGTTGATGACAATAACTTCGTTTGCCTCTGCATATTCAATGGAAAAATCCATAAGTTTATCACGGTCTTCGGTTATTGATAAACCAGCAGCTACCAAGTCAACAGTACCATTTTGCACTGCTAGTAAAGCTCCATCAAAGTCCATATTCTTAACTTCCAGTTCCTTACCCATCTCATCAGCGATTGCCTGTACGATGTCTATATCAATACCAACTACTTTAGTACCTTCCGTATATTCGTAAGGAGGAAATCCAGCTTCTGTACCTACGATTAAAACTTCCTTTTTCTTGCAACCAGCAAGCATTACTGTAACTAAAATTGCCATAGTTACCATACTTAGCATTCTCTTTTTCATATCTTTATTCTCCTCTTATTCACGGAGGTTTCCCTCCAATTATAATAAATAGATTCCACAAAAGTAATCTATTATTTATAACTTATCATTCTCCATGCCAGTAAACGCTACTGCTCACTCCATAGCGAAACCCCCGCTATTTCGTTCCAGTAACATGCATAAATCCAATTAAATCGCCTTCGGCGATGAGATTTATGCACCCCTGAATCATTTTCTTACGTTCTGTGCAGTAAATGCACAGAACTGTGTGAACAGTAAACACTCATGTTCAGACTTTGCATTTCGTCTTGTGCGAAGAGTTATGACCTCTTCACCTTACCCCTTTTTAATAAGTTCCTTCATTTTAAGTTGTTCCTCTTCACTCAGAATTCCATCATGGTTCATAATAATAACCAATCGCTCCTGATGATTAGAAACTGCTTTCATATAGGAAGTATCTTTTCCCTCAAAAATCATAGGTACTTCAAAGATCTGATCCTGCTCAAACTGAACAATTTCTTTCATCTGATCAACTTCATAAGCAGTGGGTATACCATTGGAGGTTGTAAGAATAAAACGAGAATCCAAATCTGTCTCCACCTCTTCCATACCAAACTTTCTTCTAAGGCTATAGACAGGAATTACTTCTCCTCTAAGTCTAATAATACCTTTGATATTCTTTGGAAGTGCGGCTACAGGCTCTACAGGAACTATCTTCTCAATAATATTTACATCCATAATATCAAAACCATACTCTTCATCTCCAAGCATAAATATTGCCTGTTTTGTTCCCTGCATAGTAATCCTCCTTATGGAAATATGCTATGTTATACGTTTTGTGTACTCCATTTTAAATATGCATTAATGAAGGGATCAAGGTTACCGTCCAGTACCTGAATGGCATTACCAACCTCTTCATTGGTTCTATGATCTTTAACTAAGGTATAGGGTTGCATGACATAGGATCTAATCTGACTTCCCCATGCAATGTCTTTTATTTCACCACGAATGCCGGAGATCTTCTCCATATTTTCTTGCTGTTTCAATAAATACAGCTTAGCCTTCAGCATCTTCATTGCTTTGTCTTTATTCTGTAACTGGGAACGCTCATTCTGACATTGAACCACAATATTAGTTGGTATGTGTGTAATACGTATTGCTGATGAAGTCTTATTAACGTGCTGACCACCTGCTCCACTGGAACGATACGTATCAATTCTTAAGTCTTCTTCATTAATCTCAATTCCCATATCCTCTTCAATATCCGGCATTACATCGCAGGAAACAAAGGAAGTCTGACGTTTACCAGCTGCATTAAATGGTGAAATTCGAACAAGTCGATGAACTCCTCGTTCAGATTTCAAGTAACCATATGCATTTATACCATTGATTTGTAAGGTTACTGATTTAAGTCCTGCTTCTTCACCGTCCAGAAAGTCAATCATTTCTGTGGTAAAGCCTTTCTTATCTGCCCACCGCTGATACATTCGGCAAAGCATACTAGCCCAGTCGCAACTTTCTGTTCCGCCTGCACCTGCATGAAGTGTAAGTATTGCATTATACTTATCATATTCACCAGATAATAAAGTTCGCAGCCTTAATTGATCCAAATCTTGAATAAAAATCTCCAAAGCCTCCTCAATTTCAGGGATAAGGCTTTCGTCATTCTCTTCATAACCCATCTGTATTAAAGTCTGAACATCCTCATATCGAACTGTCAAATGACGATATTCATCTATGGTGTCCTTTAAATTCTTAAGCTCTTTCATGAACCCCTGTGCTTTATCAGCATTATCCCAAAAGCCAGGTTCTTCCATGGTTTGCTCTATTTCTTTGACTCTGTCACTTTTCTTAGCGAGGTCAAAGTGAATCCCCCACTTCAGACAATGGTTTCTCATAAGTTGATAATGTGTACTTGTATTGATCTAGTTCAACCACGTAATCACCTCTTTTTCATATTATACATTATCATTAATAATAATTCAATATTTATTGAATATAAATTCATAAAAATTTATACTTAAGCATTTTTACCATGGCAATGCTTATATTTTCTGCCGCTGCCACATGGACAAAGATCATTTGGCTGTACTTTTTTACTTGCTCTTTTAACAGGAGCATTGGCAACGCTATCGTCTCTGTTCGTTCCGGTAACCTTAGCAACTTGTTCTCTTTCCACTCTCTGCTCGATACGAACATGCATTAAAGCTTTAATAGTATCTTCACGAATTGCACTAATCATTTCATCGAACATATCAAAGCCCTGGAATTTATATTCAACTACAGGTTGACGTTGACCATAGGCTTGAAGACCAATACCTTGACGGAGCTGATCCATATCATCAATGTGATCCATCCATTTACGGTCAATAACTCTTAGTAAAATAACTCGCTCTATTTCTCTTATTTGTTCTACTTCAGGAAACTCAAGTTCTTTTTCTTCATAAAGCTTAACAGCCTCTTCCTTTAGTAGTTGAACAAGGTCATTTTTCTTCATGCCTCTTAGCTGTTCTTTTGGATATTGAATAT
>JAFACO010000553.1 GCA_023425485.1 Bacillota bacterium | reverse complement strand
CAATTACAATGCTAAAGAATTTTGTAAACAACACAGTGAACTCTTTTACCAATATCTCGGGATATTTTACAACTTTAATCTTTAGTTTTATCATTGGGTTTTACTTTATATTAGATGGTAGATTGTTTGTAGATTATCTTAGAAAGATTAGCGCGGCATTATTCACCGAACGTGCAAACGAGAGAATGAAAAGAAATATTAATGACCTAGATAGAGTGTTCTCAGGATATATCAGAGGACAGTTAACTGATGCTCTGGTAATGATGCTGCTAATTAGTATTGTTTTAACGATTACAGGGGTTAAGTTTGCAATTGTCATAGGTGTATTTGCTGGTATCGGTAACCTAATTCCCTACTTTGGGCCAATTGTTGCTTATATAAGCACATCTCTGGTGTGTCTTATCAGCGGTGATATTAAGACATGGGTTATTTCAATGATTGCATTGCTAGTAATTCAAGCGATTGATGGTAATTTTATTGGACCTAAGCTACTAAGCCAATCAATTCAGATTCATCCCCTCATTGTTATCGTGTCTTTGATTTTTGGTAGCGCATTGGGAGGGTTTATGGGAATGTTACTGGCGGTTCCAGTGGGGGCATATCTTAAACTGGTATTTGCTCGTTTTATTAATCATAGGTTAGAACATAAGAATGAGGTGAGGAAGGAGTAAAATGAATAATAAATCCGAGAACATCATAGAAGTAAAAAATGTTAAGAAGATATACCGGATGGGAAAGGAACGTATCCAAGCGGTAGATGATGTAAGCTTTACGATAAAAAAAGGTGAGTTTTGCTGCCTTTATGGTGCGTCTGGATCAGGAAAGTCTACGCTGCTTAATCTGATGGCTGGAATTGAAAAGTTAACCGGTGGGCAGATCTTGATAAAGGGTAAGAGTATTCCCAAGATGAGTGAGAGAGGGTTAGCGAAGTTCCGTCAGAATAATCTCGGCTTTGTATTCCAATCTTACAATCTTCTTAACACTATGACTGCACTTGAGAATGTGGAGCTTCCCTTAATCTTTAAGCATGTTACTGCAAAACGCAGAAAAAAGTTGGCAAAGGATATGCTAATTAAAGTAGGCTTGGGAGCACGTTTGAAGCATAGACCCAAGGAGATGAGTGGTGGTCAGCAGCAAAGAGTTGGTATTGCCAGAGCGTTTGTTAGTAGTCCTGAAATTGTATTTGCTGATGAGCCAACAGGTAATCTGGATTCTAAAACTTCAAAAGAAGTTATGGATATCATTAAAAACATGGCTAAGAATAATAAACAGACCATTGTTATGGTTACCCATGATAGAAAGCTTGCCGAATATGCAGATCGAATCATTCACATTTTGGACGGTAGAATTGAACGTATAGAAATAATACACCATGAGGAAACACCGAACGAGGAAGAAAATCCTGCATTGGGAGAAGAATTAAAAACAGAAGTCGAAGCAATAATTGAAGAAGACTCAAAAATAGAAGATGCAGTAAATGCTGAAGTACAATCTGCTGATGTTGTGGCTGATGTATCCTAAATATAGATAATAAACCACTAAAATATATAAAAAGGAAGGGTATCAGGATGAGAATGAAGAAGGTATTAGTTGCTCTCTTAGCGATTGCTATGGTAGTAACAAGTTTTGTAGGAAATAACAGTTATATCCAGGCTGCAACTACGGTTGACACAATTAAAGTAAAAGAAAACCCAGAGAATATAGTAAAACCAGGTGAGACAGCACATGTAAAGATGACGATTGCAGCAACTGAATTAATCGGTACACCTACAATTGAAATAAGTGATGAAAGCGGATTTTTTTCTTTTGGAACACCGGTATTGAAGAATAACAATATTGAAATAAAGCACATATATGCTGATAGCGACACAATACTTGAATTTGATGCTACAGCAAGTGAGTATGTTAAGATTGGTACCTATCCAATTAAAATTAAATTTTCATATGCACCACTAAGTTATTATGACGATCAAACGCCTTTAGAGTGTATCATAACAACCAAAATAAAGGTTAAGGAAGAAAAGGTTCCTGTTCAGTTAACAGCGAACAATATTAACCTTGAGAATTCCAGTATTGGTAATGATACGAACATCTCCATGTTAATTAAGAATGAAGGTGAACTTTCTGCCATGAATGTTTACCTCACAATGGATTTTGGTGATGGAATTGATGGTAAGTATACAGTTAAGAATATAAAAATTGGTGATTTAACATCAGGTGCTTCGAAGAGTATCACCTTGCCAATCTCAATTTTTTCTAATGCAGCAACTGGCAGAAGAAAAATAACAGCTAATTTTACATATAAGACCACAGGTGGCGAAGAGAAAACAGCTAAGTTTGAAAGCTACATCAATCTGACTGCTCCTACAAACACAACAAAAGCGCCTAACCTATCCGTTCAAAATATTGACACTAAGGAAGGATTAAAATTAAGTCAAACCTTTAAACTTGGTGTGGATTTAAAAAATATTGGTGGTGCTGATGCAAGAAATATTACGGTTACCATCGATGATGCCAGCGCTGGTGTAGGTTCCGAAGGTATAATAAAAGATTATTATACTGCTGGAATTACTGCAGCTACTATTAAAGCGAGCAAAACAGGTAGTGTTGACATTCCACTTAAAGTATCTAAATATGCTACAGGTGGTTTAAAAGAAATTAAGGTAGTTATTAGCTATACGGATGCTTCAGGCAATCCATTTACGATAACAGAAAAAACTTATGTTGATGTAGTAACCCCAACTCCAACCCCAACACCAACACCTACTCTGGCACCGGAAGGAAGTCCTAATCTAGTTATCAGTAATGTAACCCAGACACCTGCTAGCCCAATCGCAGGTGATAAAGTTGAGTTAACTTTTGAAATTGAGAATAAAAGTGATGTTGATGCAGAGCTCGTAAAGATTTCAACAGAAGGATTATCCACAACAACCTTTATACCGGTAGAATCAGAACCTTATTTATATTATGACAAGATTAAGGCAGGGGAGAAAATCCAGGTAACACTTGGATTTCTTGTATCAAATAATATAACCGAAGGGTTAAATAGTATCACTGTGAAATGCTCCTATAAAGGTGGAGAAAGTACAGGAGTAATTCCAGTTCGCGATGTAGTTAATGATGTGGGCGGGATTAGTAAACCAAAGTTAATTGTTAGCAAGTATTACACAGATGCAGAGGAACTACGTGCAGGTTCAACCTTTAATTTTACCTTTGATCTTTATAATACCAATGCTACTGTAGCAGCAAAGAATATAACAGTTACTATATCACAGGCAGATAACATTTTTACAGTAACACAAGGAAGTAACAGCTTTTTCATCAATAAAATTGCAGCAGGTGAAACCATTACCAATACGCTTGAGCTAAAAGTTAAGTCTGACGCAACAACCAAGGCATACCCGATAGAGATTACGATTGAATATGAATACGACGGCGCTGAACCAAATCCAACAACAGGTGAAATAGGTGAGAGCAAAACCGAGAAGTTAAATCTTCAGGCAGTAGAGAATTCTCGTCCTGTGGTTAATAATGTTCAGGTATATTCTTATGATGGTATGATTACCGT
>JAFACO010000541.1 GCA_023425485.1 Bacillota bacterium | reverse complement strand
CGGTTGTTGATTCTGTAGAGATATCACAAACTAAAGTATTCTCTGAAAGCACAGCAACTCTATCGCAGATACCCATAATCTCATCTATGTCAGAGGAAATATAGATAATACCTGCTTTTTTCTTAGTCATATCACTAATGAAGTTATAGATATCGATTTTACTGGCAATATCAATTCCCCGGGTGGGTTCATCCAATATAAAAATCTTTGCGCGACTCATTAACCATTTTGCAAAAATCGCTTTCTGTAAGCTGCCTCCACTGTAGGATAGTATGCTTTTGCTGCGCGTCACAGGTACATTAATTTTGGTAATATAATCTTTGACGGTTTGTTTCATATAATCATAGTTTATTATTTCATTTCTTGAAAATCGCCGAAGAGAAGGAAACGCAACATTTTCATCCGTATTCATCTCTTTAAAGATAGAATCCTCAAAATGATTTTCCGGCATCATGGCAATACCATTCTGAATGGCTACCCGTGGACTGGTTATCTCAACTAGCTTGCCATTAAGGTAGATTTGTCCGGTGTATTTGGTCATACCAAATAGGCAATTGGCAAGGAGAGTTCTTCCAGAACCAGCAAGTCCGGTAATCCCAAGGATTTCACCCTCTTTAAGTTGTAAATTAATATTAGATAACTTATCTTCAAAGCCTAGATTTTCTACGGATAGAATGGTTCTGCCTTTTTTAACGATCATTTTCGGATAACGTTCTTTAGTATTGTTACCAGTTAGCAACTGAATGATCTCTTGCTCAGAAGTTTCTTTTATTATTTTTGTACCTGCCAAAGTTCCGTCTTTTATAATTGTTATTCGGTCACCGATAGCCATAACATCATCGATACGGTGGGTAATATAAAAGACTCCGGCACCTCTTTCCTTAATACTGTTAACAATATGATAGAGAAGCTCACGCTCGCTTGGAGTTAGTGCAGCAGAAGGCTCGTCCAATATTACTACTTTAGCGTCGGAGATATAAGCTTTACAGAACTCAATCATCTGTCTTTGGGCTAACCCGAGGTTCCTGACGGTGTCCTCGGTTTTGATGGGCAGATTTAATTCGTTGATTAAATCTAAAAATTGCTTGTTTAATTTTTCATAGTCTATAGAGTGCAGTAATTTATTCTTGTAAGGGAGCTTGTGAAAGAATAGATTCTCTGCAACGCTTAAATCTTCTATAAGGGTTGAGTATTGTTGGATGAAAATAAGTTCGTTGGCGGAATAGAGAAAGGGCTTTTTGGGTTTTACTAACTGCCCATCAAAGTAGATTTCACCAGAATCAGGCTGAATCATACCACTAATTAATTCCATCAATTTGCTCTTTCCAGAACCATTCTCCCCCATAATCATATGGACTTCCCGTGGAAATAAGGAAATGTTAACATCGCGAATTTTGAAATTAGATACTGCTAAATTAATATTCTTTAACTCAAGCAATGGACTATTCAAAGGAAACCTGCTGATAATGGTTAGTTTTCGTATACATCAATGGATGTAAATAGCGGGACATTGTTACTGTAGATATAATTCTTATATTTATCTTCAAGTTTTGAGTCAGTTAGTATTCGATGAGCAAGATTTAAATTTCCAACACGGTAAAGTGATTTCGTACCAAAATAATTAGAGGGGCAAACTACAGTGACGGAGTCAGCTAGTTTTATTGCCTGTTGTATCAGTGTGGCTTTTTTTGTACTGGATACTGTCATACCTACTGTTTCGCTAAAACCATCTATTTCAACAAAAATATGATCAAAAGAAAAGTTTTTTAAGTTATCAATTGTCATTTGACCATAGAGTGCATTCTCATCAAGATCACCACCCAGTAAAATCAGGTTATTTGCAGGTGAATGTGCAAAGGCGGAGGCAATTAGCATATCGTTGGTTACAACAGTGAGATTACTATGGGAAGTTAGAGCTTTAGCAATAAAGGTGTTCACAGATCCATTTGTAAGCATAATGGCATCACCGTCATTTACAAGATAAAGGGCAGTATCAGCGATTTCCTGATACGATTGAATATCGTTGATTTCTTCGGTGTTATCCCAAATGGTGTCCTCAACATAATCATGAAGGACAGCACCACCATGGGTACGTTTTAAAAATCCTTCATTCTCGAGCTTTTCGAGATCCCGGCGGATTGTAACCTCTGTAACATCAAGCATTTCGCTAAGCTTTGTTACAGACGCTTTGTGATCTTTTATTAAAATGTTCTTTATTATTCGAATTCTTTCGATTGCAAACATATTCGCATCCCATCTTTTAAAATAGTCAGAGGCTTAGTAATTTTGATAATTTTGAATTTCTAAAGTTATAATACACGAATCCTAGGAAAATACAATAACCGACGTTAATTTATTATTACTATATTACCATGTATTTCTATAAAAAACTATATGGAAATCTTTAATATATTTTAAAATTAACACAAAGAAAGCCATACATTGAGATATATTTATTACTTTTTAATACGCATATTAAATAGATGTCACTAAGAGATATGTCAAAGATGCATAATAAAATTATAAATATGTTTAATTTATTGTTGACATTTATGAATAGTGATGATACTATTCAAATATACAAACACAAACGAAACACAAAACGAACATAAACGAAAATAAAAATAATAAAACATATTGCAAAGATTTACTTATTGTTTCGGTGTTGACTGTGGTAAAACAGCAGTTTAGCATATATCTACAAAAAATACTATATTTTATGGGAGGATTTTATGAAAAAAAACGTATTGGGTCTTAGAAAAATTTTATCCTTGTTAATGTTTCTTGTTATGACAGTAACTTTGTTAACAGCCTGCGGTTCTGCAAATAACACAAAAGAACCAGCAAAAGACACACCTACTGATGCACCAAAAGCAGAAGTTACCGAGCCAGCAAAGGACACACCAACAGAGGAAACAGGTGATGGTCAATACATAGGTATTTCGATGCCAACAAAATCCAGTGAACGTTGGATTAAAGATGGTGCAGCAATGAAAGAGATTCTTGATGGAAAAGGTTATACCGTAGATCTTCAATATGCAGAGGATGATATCCCAACACAGAAATCTCAAATCGAAAACATGATTACCAAAGGCGCAAAGGTTTTAGTTATTGCAGCTATTGATGGTTCAACACTTTCTGATACACTTGATTCAGCGGCATCTAGCGGTGTTAAAATTATTTCCTATGACCGTTTACTTGTTAACACTGATGCAGTTTCTTACTATGCAACTTTCGATAACAGACGTGTTGGTCAGCAGCAAGCAGAATCACTTATGGAAGGTATTAAGAAGTTAAAAGGCGAAGGACCTTATAACATTGAGTTATTTGCAGGTTCTCCAGATGATACAAACTCCTTCTATTTCTTCCAGGGTGCAATGGATGTATTACAGCCACTCATTGATGATGGAACTGTAGTTGTTCCTTCCGGTCAGTTAACACAGGATGAAGTTGGTACTTTAAGATGGGATGGTGCAGTTGCACAGGCTCGTATGGATGCAATCCTTGCAGCTAACTATACCGATGGCAAGAAATTAAGCGGTGTATTATCTCCATATGATGGTATCTCCAGAGGTATCTTATCTTCTTTAACAGCATTTGGCTTAACAGGAACAGATACACCAGTAGTTACTGGTCAGGATGCAGAAGCAGCTTCCATTAAATTAATCATATCAGGTGATCAGTACTCCACAATTTTGAAAGATACACGTGAACTTGCAAAAGTAGCAGCAGGCATGGTAGATGCAGTTCTTTCCGGAACAGAGCCAGAAATCAACGATACTGAAACCTATGATAACAATGTTAAGATCGTTCCTTCCTATCTATTAGAGCCATTTATTGTAACCGCAGATAATTATCAGGAATTAGTAATGGATTCTGGATACCTGAAACCAGAAGACATCAAATAATACAGATTTGACTCAACTGCCAAAATGTCGGTTAGTGGAACAAAGCTAACCGATATTTTGGTATCAAGTATTTATAAGACGTCATAAATCAAATTGTAGCGCTGATGCTAAAGGAGTGAAAATATGGAACAATATGCATTGGAAATGAAGAACATTACAAAAACGTTTCCTGGCGTCAAAGCTCTTGATAACGTTAACTTGAAGGTAAAGCCTCGCCAAATCCATGCACTTGTTGGTGAAAATGGAGCAGGAAAATCTACCTTAATGAATGTCTTAAGTGGTGTTTATCCGCATGGAACCTATGAAGGAGATATCGTTATTGATGGGCAGGTATGTTCATTTAAGAACATCAAAGATAGCGAAGCAAAGGGAGTTGCTATCATTCATCAGGAATTGGCACTTATCCCCCAGCTTTCAATTGCAGAAAATGTTTTTCTCTGTAATGAACAAACAGATTTTGGTTCTGTCATCAATTGGGATAAAACACGAACAAAAACTCTTGAGATGATGAAAAAGGTAGGTCTGCATGAACATATTGATACAAGAATTCAAGATATCGGTATGGGCAAGCAGCAGCTGGTTGAGATCATCAAAGCATTGGCCAAAGATGTCAAGATATTAATACTTGATGAACCTACAGCAGCTTTGAATGATGATGATTCAAAGCATTTGCTGGATTTGCTATTAGAACTTAGGGAAGTTGGAATAACAAGCATTATTATTTCTCACAAATTAAATGAAGTTACCAGAGTAGCAGATGAGATTACGGTTATTCGTGATGGTAAAACCATTGAGACCATTGTTAAGGGAGTCGATGAGATTACCGAAGGAAGAATTATCAAAGGCATGGTTGGACGAGATCTTGTAGATCGTTTTCCAAAAAGGAATCATTCCATCGGGGAAATATGCTTTGAAGTGAAAAATTGGAGTGCCTATGATTCAAAGGATGAATCTAAACTGGTTTTAAAAGATATTAGTATCAATACCAGAAGAGGCGAAGTGGTTGGTCTTGCCGGATTAATGGGCGCAGGTCGAACAGAGTTTGCCATGAGCATCTTTGGAAGATCCTTTGGAAAGAAAATAGAAGGAAAGATTTTTAAAGACGGTAAGGAAATACATATTAGAAATGTAAGTGATGCGATTAAACATGGGATAGCTTATACAACTGAGGACAGAAAGAGCGCCGGACTTGTATTAATTGATAGTATTAAACGTAATATAAGCTTAACAGCCTTTAAAAAAATCAGTAAAGGTATTGTGATTGACGAAAATGAAGAAATCAAGGTTGCGGAGGATTTCAGATCTAAACTAAGAATAAAATCTTCCAGTATTCTTCAAAAGACAGGTAACTTATCTGGTGGAAATCAGCAGAAGGTGGTATTCAGCAAGTGGATTTTCTCGGACCCTGATGTATTGATTTTGGATGAACCCACACGAGGGATTGATGTTGGTGCGAAATATGAAATTTATTCCGTAATCAATGAATTAACCGCCAATGGTAAAACAATCATATTAATATCATCAGAGTTACCAGAAATATTGGGGATGAGTGACAGAGTTTATGTTATGAATGAAGGAAGAATTGTCGGGGAGTTAAATGCTGAAGAAGCTTCGCAGGTTAACATAATGAATTGTATAATGCAAAGTCATCAGGAGGTAAATCATGAATAATAAGGTAGGTACCTTGTTAAAGGGGAATATTCGCCAATATGTAATGGTTATTGCATTGGTAATTGTTATAGTACTATTTCAGGTTACGACCAATGGTGTATTACTAAAACCGTTGAATGTCTCAAACTTAATTTCACAAAATGCATACATTTTAATTTTAGCTATCGGTATGCTTTTATGTATCTTGACTGGTGGTAATGTAGATCTGTCGGTTGGTTCCGTAGCAGGCTTTGTTGGTGCTATTTCAGCAATTATGATGCTGAAATGGAATGTACCAGTGCTTCCAACAATTATTGTATCACTGTTGCTGGGGCTCTTAATTGGATGCTGGCAAGGTTTTTGGATTGCATATGTTGGAGTTCCTGCTTTTATAGCTACACTGGCAGGTATGTTAATCTTTAGAGGACTAACTTTGGTTGTGCTTCAGGGTACAAGCTTGGCACCTCTACCAGCTGGTTATACCTTTTTAGCTTCAGGATTTCTTCCCAGTATGGGCAATGTAGGCGGGCATAATCTATTAGCTATTTTATTGGGTGTTGTAGCATCTGTACTATATATAATTAAGGAACTAAGCAGTAGAAAAAATAAGAAGAGATATGGTTTTGAAGTAAGTCCATATGCAGTGTTTATCCCACAGGTAATTGGTATCGTGGTAGTGATTAATGCATTTACATATTCACTATCTTCTTATAAAGGTATTCCAATGGTTTTGGTTATTGTTATTGTCTTGGTATTAATTTATTCCTTTGTAACCATGAAAACAATTCCAGGAAGACACATCTATGCCTTTGGTGGTAATGCAAAAGCAGCTCAATTATCCGGTGTAAATACTAAGAAAGTAATGTTCTGGGTGTATGCTAACATGGGTGTTATGGCAGCACTAGCTGGTATTATCTTCACAGGAAGACTTAATTCTGCAACACCGAAAGCCGGTGTGAATTTTGAGCTGGATGCAATTGCTGCCTGCTTTATCGGTGGAGCATCTACCTCGGGTGGTGTTGGAACAATTGTCGGAGCAATGGTTGGTGGTTTGTTAATGGGTGTCTTAAACAATGGTATGTCAATTATGGGTATCAGTATTGACTGGCAGCAGACCATAAAAGGCTTCGTATTACTATCTGCAGTTGCCTTTGACGTATATTCCAAATCAAAATCAAAATAATAAAAAATAGATATTAAATACAATAATAAATTACAAATCAAAAGAGTACTGCGATCCTTATCCCAAGGGGCAGTACTCTTTGAGTTTATTAGAAGGTTTGTTAATTTGATAGGCTAGGTCACAACTTATAGTTCATATTTATTCTTTTTGGAGAGAGCTGTTTGACTCAATTAATATATCTGATGAATCACATGCTTTAATCTTATTAGAAACACAAGTATCATAGATTGATGAACCATCGCCACTTAGTGTCTCTCCAGAAATTTTAATAAGAATTCTTTTTCCAGTCATATTATATTGCCCCCGTACCAATAATTGTAGATATACGAATTATACTTTAACTTCTTAATGTATCATATGCTGCTTTACTGTTTTTTAACAAATATGAATTTTCTTGTAATACAAATCATACAACAAATAACATAATATTACAATTATATCAATTAAACATTTATAGCATTCATTATGTTTATTGAATCTTGATATAATTACACGAAATGTATACAATAGAGATTAGGTAGTCCGACACAATATTGAGAGGAAGGTACTTCATGGGAGTATTTGATAGAAAAAAATTAGATGTAAAGAAGGTAGTAAATCAGGATAACACAGCGATTTATATAGATTACAGTAAATTAAAGAAATCAAATGATTTCATTTTGTCTTTTATTCAAGAGTTCAATTTGAATAAAGATATGTTTGTATTAATCAATACAAATATGTTTTATAGCGAGGAAAAAATAAATGTTGATACTGTTGTTGAACAGATCAAAAGCGAACTTGATAAGAAGGAAGTACAGTATGAGGAAATTGTAATAAAAAAGAACAATGACATGCTGGTATTTGGATTTGCCATTAAAAAATCGGATAAAGTGAATACTTATCAAATAGGCATAAGGGTATCATCGGGTGAATTTAAAAAGGTTGAAGAAATAGTTAACACCTACAATCATTTCTGCTATGTAATCAATCAGCCCATGGATGCAGAAGAGTTGTTCAAGAAGTTCCATGAGGTTCGTGGAGAGTATGAAGAGCTGAATCAACTGTTTGGAATTGGTTTTTATGTTAATCATATTTTACAAAAGATTAGTGTAACTTGTAACAAAGAACTCGTTGCTTTTGCAGAAGAGAAAATTAATAATTTAGTAGAGAGGTATAATTAAAGGTAAAACCAACTAATTTAATGGGGGTAATAATATGCAGGAACATGAATGTGAATTTTGTAAACTGGCAAATAGCTTACCTACAAAACGTGACCAACTTAAAGTTATTTATGAGTCTGATAATGTTATCGCTTTTCATTCAACTATGCCATTTGCAGAAGTGCATATTATTATAATAACAAAACGTCATATTCCAACTATTTTTGATTTAAATATCGAAAATGATGAACTTAAATTAGAATTTTTATCGGTTATTCGAATTGCATCACAAGAAGTTATTAATTTAAAGGGTGCATGTAAAGTGGAAATGTACTTAGGTGCATTCCAACAGGTGAAACACCTGCATTGTCATGTTATTTATGATTCAGCTATTGATTAAAACCACACATAATATTCGATTTAATAAAAGTGAGCCAATACATAGCAACTGAGTTGAGCTAATTAAATATAATTACTAAAAACGATAAACAAATACTTAACGTATTTATTTATCGTTTTTTGATTGATTGTATTTATATCTGTTATAAGGAGCACTTAAGTTATATGAAAATTATTAAAACTCAAAATCATGTTCTTGACAATGAAATAAAATAGTATATAATTATAGTTAATCGATTAACATATTGTTAATAATAACATATAAAAGTATTTATTATTAAGGGAAAAATGTATAATTAATCGATTAAGTATATTTATACTTCTATACAATCCATTTTGGAATATATGGATGAATATGTTCAATTTTGAAAGGAGAAAAGGTATGAGTAGAATGAAAAAGAAATTAGTTGGGGTAGTAGTATTAGCAATGGTGATGAGCTTTGTATTAAGCGTTCCTGCATTTGCAGAAGAAACATTCACCGTGCATGCAAATGTTGCAAGTGATTGGGGAACACCAGCTATATGGGCATGGTCAGATCCTGATTTAGTAAATGTATTTGAGGCATGGCCAGGACAACAGTTAGTAGCAGAGGAAGGCAAAAATGGCTGGTTCTCTTATTCCATTCCTACCTGGGCTAATTGTGTTATCATCAATGATAATGGTGCTGGAAAACAAACACTAAATCTTCCTGTTGAAGCAAAAGAAGTTTGGATTACTGTTACAGCGGACAACGCTGAAGTAGTTTATGAAGCGCCAGAAGGCTATGCAGCTGCAGAGGTTACCGAGGAAGCTGTTGTTGAAGATACAACTGCTGTTGATACTGCAACAGAAGAGACAACAGAAGGAGCTACAGAAGAAGCTGCAACTGATGTTCCTAAGACCGGCGTTGCTGATTTTATGTATTTATACATGTTCCTTGCTGGATTATCAGGTGCAGGTTACATAGCGGTTAAGAAAAACAGAACTAAATAATAATGTAGAACATGATACATAACATAGAATAATAAGAAAAATTATTATGTATCTTATATTGAAAAGCTGTAGGATTTTGAAGTCCTACAGCTTTTCAAGGTTGATAAATTAAAAATATATGATTTATGTTTTATATAAATGGTGTTGAGCTATTGCTATTCATAAACTCTATCTTCCCTCTTTAATTGACTGACTAATGAGGAATATTTAATGGTAGGAATAGCAAATAGCATAGCTACCGTTATCATAAATGCTCTAAGCAGCCACATCATAGCTTCGGATAGAGAGGATATATTTGGCAGGAAGGTCATGATTATTAACCCGACTAAAATAAATACGGCCCAAATATAAGCTCGCTTCACTGACTTATAAAGCTCCAATTTATCGTGAAGGTCAGTGTGCAGATTAAATGGATTTCCATCTCTCTTTTTTTCCAATATCAAAAGCTCTTTGTTATAACCGCCAGGTGAGGTACTAATTTGTCCCAAACCCTTAGCATAAGGTCTCCATTTTACCTTCCCATATGAAAAATTAAGGTTTATATTTTTTGTAAAAGTCCGAAAACTCATACCTTCTAGAAACTGGCGGTAGTTCTTTGCATCTAAATAGTTCTTATCTCCAACATACTCTACCGCATATTCATACTCTCTGGGATTACATAGATCAAAACTATATAATATTCTGCCACATTTCTTTAAACGATAACCTTGCTCTGCCATGCGGTTCAACCAATTTTCCTGTCCGTCCATAAAATCAAAAAAATATCGAAAAACAATCTTACTCATTCTTTTACATACTCCTTTCTATAATAGTGTAGGCTAGATCCATAACTTCACCAAGACGTTTTAATTCTTCCTTTACTTTCTCTTTCCCAATATCTGTTATTGCATATTGTTTTTTCTTACTGTCAGTTTCATTATCAATGGGAATAATCCAATTTTTCTTAACTAAGGTATTGATTGCACCATATAAGGTGCCAGCACCTAACACCACCCGTCCATTTGTTTTCTTTTCAATAAACTGCATAATACCATAACCATGGTTTGGTTGATACACAGCTAATAAGACAAGGAAAGTTGTTTCAGTGAGTGCACCACCTTTTATATATTCTCTAATAAATATCACTCCTAAATACTACGTTTACTGTAATATATCATTAAACGTAGTATGTGTCAATAAATTACTAATTATAATTACTAAATAATGGTAATACTTGTTGCTTTAAGGCTAGAAAAGTGTAATAATTCCTGTAAATGGAAATAAAATCGTATTTGATATCAAAATGATTTGCAAAGAAATTTTAAATAAAATGTAATTATCATTGACTTTTCAATCTGATTGCATTACTATGTCCTTGAACATAGTTTACATATAAAATAAGTATGTAATAAAGGAGGTGCTATATGCAAGAGATTTTAGATTACATAACGATTAATTGGAGAAATATCTTAAAACTGGTAGGGCAGCATATTGATATTAGTTTGATTTCTATTATCTTTGCAATGATTATAGCAATTCCACTGGGGATTTTCAGTACACGATGTAGTAGCTTGACAAAGCTGTTTAAAGGTATATTTGGTACACTAAGAGTTATACCAAGCCTTGCAATTTTAATCCTTTGCATACCAATTATGGGAACGGGAATGAAACCAGCGGTAACTGCATTAGCAGTTCTTGCGATTCCTCCCATTTTGATCAATACAACACTGGCTTTTAAAACCTTACCTGCACCTGTGCTTGAAACGGCATTTGCAATGGGGATGGGAAAGTGGCGAACCTTTTTTACAGTAAAATTTCCATTAGCATTTCCGTTGATATTTGCAGGAATTAAAACAGCAGTTGTTGAAGTAATTGCCAGTGCTACCTTAGCCGCCTATATAGGGGCAGGGGGACTTGGGAGCCTTATCTTTACAGGGTTGGGATTAATGAGAACGGATCTGTTAATTATAGGGGGCGGCTCCGTAGGTTTACTCTCACTTTCCGCTGGTTTCTTACTCAATTTGCTGGACCGTAGAATTACAAGATATAAAAAAGTAAGTTAATGAATGATGTAATATAAATAAATATTTTGCCTGATTAGGCCAAGGAGGACTACTTTATGAAAAAGAATATTCTTAAAAAGTTATCACTTGCACTGGTATTTGTTCTAGTTTTGACATCCTTAATCGCATGTTCAAATAAATCAGATACAGCGGATAAGGACACTGACAAAGCAGGTACTACAACTGCTCCAACTGCTGCTGGGCAGACAGAGGATACTACACCATCTAAAGATACAGTAATTAGAATTGGTTCAAAGGATTTTACAGAAAATCTAATTCTTGCAGAATTATATGCGCTTGCTCTTGAAGATAAGGGCTTTAAGGTTGAACGAGTGTTTAATCTTGCAAGTTCCGTAGTACATACCACACTAATCAGCGGTGATATAGACTTATATCCAGAATATACAGGTACTGGGTTACTCTCTATACTGAAACTTCCTTTGGAAACTGATCCACAGAAGGTATATGACACAGTAAAGGCTGAATATGAGACACAATTTAATCTGGTATGGTTGGATTATGCTCAAGCAAATGACGGTCAAGGACTTGTTATTTCCACAAAGGCATCCGAGGAATACGGAATTAAGACAATTTCTGATTTACAGAAGAATGCGGATAAATTGAGATTTGCCTCCCAAGGTGAATTCGATACCAGAGAGGATGGAATTCCAGCATTAACTGCAACCTATGGTGAATTTAATTGGAAGTCTTCCAATGTATATGATAACGGTTTGAAATATGAGGTATTAAAAAATGATGAAGCAGATGTAGCTGTTGCTTATACCACAGAAGGTCAATTGGTGGATACAACCTTTACATTATTAGAGGATGATAAATATGTATGGCCACCCTATAATATCGCACCAGTTGTTAGCAAAGCAGCGTTAGATGCTAATCCAGAAATTGCAGAAATTCTAAATGCTATAAATGCAAAAATAGATACAAAGACAATTACTTCTTTAAATGCCAAGGTAGATGTAGATAAAGAGGAATATGAGGAAGTAGCAAAGGAGTTTTACGACTCAATTAAATAATTTCAACTATTCAGAGCCTAACTTATTTATAAAAATTATCCTTAGAAAGCAAGCTTTCACGGACAATTTTTTATAAATATGCTTGGTTCTGAACTTGTTACAAGTAATCTATGGAGGCTGACATTAATGGTAAACCAGTCATTTGTTCAAAAGTTCCAGGTGCCTGAGGTTGCATATCCAGTAATTAATCGGATGTTTACCCAAAAAGAAATTGATTTTGTAGTAGCTATTAAGAAAGATGTATTTTCAAAAAGAGACGTGGAAGAACTGGGAGTGGAGGAAGCGAATCCTTTCATTAAAAGCTGCTACAAAAGAGGAATAATATCAATTGTAAACGAAGCCAAAGAGACGTATAAAATATCGGATTTCTATGGAAGACTTGATATATTCTCAATTTCAGAAACGGAGACATATCGAAGTTTTACCAAAGAAGAAAGAAAAGCCCTGGATGAATGGTACTTTGATACATATTATAACGGACTGGAGCAAGATTTTAATGTTCGGCCTACACAGGATGAGATTCTTCCGCTGGAAGAAGTATTATCCTTTATAGATAAACAGGAGCGGTCGGTATATCTTAATTATTGTGATTGCAGAAGCTTAAGCGGTGATTGTGGTATGCCGACAAAAACCTGTATTACGTACAAGAATGGTATTAACTCCTTTGTACATCGGGGATTATCCGAAGAGATTACAAAGGAAAAAGCGAAGGAAATCGTTACTTTGGCTGATAAGACAGGTTTAATGCATACCGTTAATCCCAATGGTATCTGTAATTGCTGTGATGACTGCTGTTATTTGTTCAGAGCGCAAAAAAGGCGTGATAGTGCTGGCTTTTGGCCAAAAACTGATCATGTGATAGAGTTGGATTATAATAAATGCATTTCCTGTGGCAAATGTGTGAGAACCTGTCATTTTAAGGTGTTTGAAAAGGACGGTGTTGTACGTGCCGATCAGTTTAAATGTGTTGGCTGTGGAATCTGTATTCGAGTATGCCCAGTAGGCGCATTACAATTGGTCGAAACATTAATTTGATCGCAGGTAATTCACTCTGCAAATGGTAAGGCTGTTCCTTTGATTTTGCAGACAATGAGAAAGGCAAGGTTATTGTATGAGTATAGCTGCTGAATTTATTAATATTAATAAACATTTCCCCAAATCCAATTATAAAGCACTCGATAATATTAATATTAGTATCGAGGAGGGAGAGTTAATTACCATACTTGGTACCTCTGGCTGTGGGAAAACAACCTTATTAAAAATGGTAAATAGAATTTATGAGCCTGATAGCGGTGAAATCAAATTATTTGGTCAGAACATTAAAGAGATGGACCCGGTTAAGCTTAGAAGAAGCATTGGCTATGTAATTCAGCAGGTAGGCTTATTTCCTCATATGACAATTTATAATAATATAGCTACTGTTCCCAAAATACTTGGATGGGATAAATCCAAAATCCGTACTAGAGTGGAAGAGCTATTTGAACTAGTTAATCTGGATTACAAAGAGTTTAAGGATAGATATCCTGTTCAATTATCCGGTGGACAGCAGCAAAGAATTGGTCTAGCCAGGGCCTTGGCTGCAGATCCGTCCTTAATGTTACTCGATGAACCCTTTGGAGCCATTGATGCCATTAATAGAGAGAAGCTTCAGGATGAATTAATACGAATCCATGAAGCGTCTAAAAAGACATTTTTATTTGTAACACATGATATTAATGAAGCCTTTAAGCTAGGCACACGTGTTCTGATAATGGATAATGGTCATGTGAAGCAATTTGCAACACCTTCTGAAATCATTAAAAGTCCAGCAGATGAATTTGTTCAAACCTTGATACGTTCCGCCAGTAAGCAATATTTTGATACAGATGGAGGAGGGATATAATGCTTGTCTACTTTTCCAAGTATCATGATAAATTATTTACTGCGTTATTTGAACATTTAAAACTGGTGGGAACTACGCTGCTTATATCTGTTGTTCTGGCTTTTATGATTACACTGATAATTGTAAGATCACAATTTTTATCGAACATAATAATTCAAATATTTGGGGTGGTGTATTCCATCCCCAGTTTAGCTTTGTTCTCTCTGCTTATTCCCATTATGGGAATTGGCCCCGATACAGCCATTTTCGTACTGGTACTGTATAATCAGTTTTTATTGCTTCGCAATAATATTGCAGGATTACGAGGTGTTGATCCAGCAGTACTGGAGGTGGCAAAGGGAATGGGAATGAGCGAGTGGCAGAGATTAATAAAAGTACAGATACCACTTGCCTTGCCTGTAATTATGGCAGGAATTCATCTTGCAATTATCTCGACCATTGGAATTGCTACTATTGCAGCCACGATCCATGCAGGTGGGTTAGGACGAATTTTATTTGACGGACTGAGAACCATGAACTCTAATAAGATAATCTGGGGGACTATTTTCTGCGCAGGTATTGCTTGGATAGCAGATATTTTATTACGAATACTTGAAAAAATACTATATAAAAAGGTAGGATATCAGAATGAGCTATGAAGCATTTAAAGACAATACACTTGGCTTTTCAACCAGACAGTTACATGCAGGCTACAATCCAGCAGAGCATTACCGCTCGAAAGCAGTTCCAATCTATCAGACAGCAGCATTTGAGCTGGGGGATTTTGATCGATGCACACGTTTGTTTGAATATTCCGAAGAAGGACATTCCTATGTAAGATTTTCAAATCCGACCAATGATGTTCTTGAAAAGAGAATTGCTTCCTTAGAAGGTGGCAGTGCGGCATTGTCTTTAAGTTCTGGTATGGCGGCAATCTCAAATACCTTTTTAAATATTGCAAGAGCGGGGGATGAAATTGTTGCTGTTCAGACCTTATATGGAGGAAGTACCACCTTATTGAATAAAATACTACCTGAATATGGGATTCAGGGGCGTTTTGTGGAAGATGAAAATGATATAGAATCTTATAAGAAGGTCATCAATGAGAAGACAAAGGCTATCTATATTGAAAGTCTTGGTAATCCCGGCATGAATATAGTTGATATTGAAGCAATAGCGAATCTGGCTCATGAGAATGGAATTCCTCTTATTATTGATAATACCTTTGCAACACCATACCTGCTAAATGCATTTGACTATGGTGCAGATATCATCTGTTATTCAGCGACAAAATACCTGTCCGGTCATGGTACCATTATCGTTGGATTAGTTGTAGAAAAGGGTGGATTTAATTGGTTGAACGGTAAATTCCCGCAATTTGAAGAATTTTATGAGGAATATAAGAATTCCATTGGTGAAGAAGAGTTAAGTAGATCGATATTTACCAAGAGACTGAGAATTCGTTATTTAACTGATCTTGGATCACATCTTTCCCCCACTACAGCCTTCTATCTATTGCAAGGAATGGAGACTTTGTCACTTCGTATGGACCGTCACACACAGAACGCACAGAAGGTTGCGGAGTTCTTAAGCAAGCATCCACAAGTTCTGGAAGTAAACTATCCGGGACTACCAAGTAGCCCATATTATCAATTAGCGAAGAAATATTTCCCGAAAGGACCAGGCGCAATCCTGTCGATACGCTTAAAAGGTGGTCTTGAGGCAGCGAAAAGAGTGCTTGAAAAGGTAAGAGTATTTGACTACATGGTTAATGTGGGTGACGCAAAATCTTTAATTGTACATTCTGCAACCTCCACACACTTCGGTCAAAATTCAGAGCAAAGAGAAAAAGCTGGGGTATATGAGGACACCTTGAGATTATCAGTTGGAATTGAGGATGCAGAAGATTTAATTGCAGATTTAAAGCAGGCTTTGGAAGGCTAAAGCAAGTTACATGTAACATTTTCTACTATATTAAAAAAGATATACTCTAAAATATTAATATTTTAAAGTATATCTTTTTTGATTGGTAAAAAATTGGAAATATATAGGCAAATATTCTTACATATATTGACATAAAACTTTTAATTATGATAATATACAGTCATGCTAGCATTATATTTTATATCTGATTTTATTTGATACTACTATATCTGTCATCCTTTCGAATTATTTCGGCCGGATATATTAGTCAGGATTGATATGCACAAAATTAAGGAGGAATATATTTTGAAAAAACAAATTAAGAAATGGTTGTCTTTATTTTTTATTTGTATCTTTTTGATATCTATGTACCCTATTAGTGCAAGTGCCTATACTGAGAGCTGGAACGTATACCAGTATCAAGGCGCACCTACATCAGATTGCAAGTTTACTCATTCTACAACTTTTTTAGCAGGTAACACCTATACAAAAATGTCATGTACAAGTGCACAGTTACCAGTAGGATATATTTATATGGGATCTAGCACAGGCTGTTCAAGTATCTTTTATGGTACAGGTTCCGTTACTGTTAATGATGTACAAAGAGGTGTACAAGTTTATGCATATGTAAACTTAGTTACCACATCGCCTAATACGCACACAGCGTCTGGTACAATTATTGGCTAATACTTAATCATAGAAGGAGCATGTGTATATGCTCCTTCTATTGAAAATTAAACTAACCGGGAGAACCTATGAAAAGAATTATTCTATTGATAATCATACTGTTATTTCTTACGGGATGTGAAAAAACACCGGACGAAGTAAAGAATAACATGGAAAAATATAATTCTGATGGTGATTATAATCAAGAACAAATAGATAACAGCCATGATATTGTTACAAATCTTTTTGGAAATATTGATGAAGTTTTAAAAGCTAACTATCAGAATTTAATCATGCCTAATAAAATAACTATTGAAGATATAACTTCAATACCTTTATTGACCTTTAAACAGGCAGATGACTTTGATCATAATTATTATGATATTATGAAATTATTTTACGATGAATCTATAATAAACAGACAGGAAATTATTGAAAAGAAGTGGTCAGATGGAACATCGAGCTATTACTTTGATAACCAGAAGGATAAAATATATGCTTCTATTACTGATAATGGATTTGTAGCTATCAGCCAGAGTAATGCCTATGATTTAATTTTTCAAAATAATTATGAAAGAGAACAAATCCTTCATGTCGATAGGGGTGATGATACAAATATATCTTATAAATTATTAGATGGTAAATGTACTGTAAAAAGTCAGATTGAATATGTTGAACAATGGCTATCGAATTATTGGAATAAATATGAAGCAGATTATACCTTCAGAGTGAAAACGGCTATCATTAGAAAACTTGACGCTGAGAACTACTACTATCAGCTTATAATTGAGAAGCTATATGATGGCATACCCTTAGACGAGCTGGTAGGTGACTTTGCTGCTTTTGATAATGAGAATAATAGGGGATATATAAATGGAACGGTAAACTATATTGAGATGCAGATAATGAGTTCAGATTCAATTAGTTCATTCAGAAATGCGTTTGGAAGTATTTATGTGGATACTGTTGACAATTCTACAGATAAGTTTATATCCCTTCAAAGTGCAGTCAAAATGCTTGAGAAAGAATTATCAGGATTTCAAGATATCATAATTTCGGATATTGAAGTTAAATATACCTTATGTCCCATATATGATTATATTGGTGAATTGGTAACCGATGATAAGAATATGAGTCAAACCTTTAAGACACAAAGTACCTATTACCCTGGTATTACTATAACTTCTAGACCAGTATGGGCTTTTATCATTCAAGTAGACCAGGAAGAGTATAAAGAAACAGATGGAACAGTTAAGAAAGGTGATATCAGAAAATATATTTATATTGATATGATTACAGGTGAAATTAAGGTGGGTCTTGATAATATTCCGTATATCTAAATAGTAAGGAGGCTCAATTGAAAACAGTCTTTGCGCTAAGACAGGATTTAAAGAAAGTAATTTTTCATTACGGGTTCATAATGAGCACTATAATAACGATTGGACTATGTTTCACATCCTCAATAAACATCGATTATAGCACAGGAAACAAAATAACTATTTTAGAATTATTACTGAAATATAATAAAGAGTGGATTATTGAAAATGTACATTTATCAGCATACGACATTTATTATAACTCTACAAATAGTTATATTAAAATGTTCATTCCAATTATTGCCGCATTTCCATTTGTTCCTGCTTTTTGCTCTGAGAGAAATTGTGGTAACATTCGATTTGTTGTTGCCAGAACAGGAAGATTCAGATATTATCTAAGTAAATTTGTGACTTGTATGATAGGAGGCGGTTTTGCAGTTTCTTTTGGATATGCTTTATTTGGCATAATATTTATTCCAATATATCCATCAGTATTTAATTTTCCTGATAATATACTAGTTTGTATAACCAACACAGAAATTTGTAAAAACATTATATATAATGTGTTTGGAATGTTTTTATATGGAGCTGTTTCCACTATTCCAGCATTGTTATTTACCTCCATAATCAAAAACAGATATCTTATTTTATGTACACCATTTATGTTAATTTATCTATATCAATCGATAATCAATCGGTTAATAATAAATGCTCTTGCTAAGACTGATTTTGAAAATATACCCAGATTAGAAAATTTATCACCTGATGCCATTCAGAGCGTTTTTATAAATTCTGAGGATGCTATTTTTATTATTTTATTTAACATGATTTATATAACAGTTGCTTTTGCTATATATATCTTGTTATTAGGCAGGAGGCTGGATAAAGGTGACTGAAATAAAATTAAATAAGATTATAACAATTGCTAAGACAGAATACATAAAATGGATTACTAATCCACGGATGATTATAATGGTTATTATGATACCCTTTCTATACGATTTTATTATTAAACCATTACTTAGTCACGCAGACGAAATGAACAGTCCATTGAATAT
>JAFACO010000535.1 GCA_023425485.1 Bacillota bacterium | reverse complement strand
TGAGTACATAGTCTGAAATCCAGATAGGGATGTTCTTCTGATTTACAGGATTAATTGCTGTGAGACCTGCAATCTGAACACCCGTTTTCTCTTTCACAAGCTCTGTACGTTCAAAATCAGATTTCTTGGATGCCAATTCACGGTACTCAATTAATTCCTCATAGTTTGCAATCTCATCCTTGTATTTATCAATTAATGGATGTTCCGGTGAGATTACCATATAGGTTGCACCAAATAAGGTATCCGGTCTGGTGGTAAAGATTCTAAGATTTTCGTTCTTACCATCAATCTTAAAGTCAACCTCAGCTCCAACGGAACGTCCAATCCAGTTTACCTGTGATACCTTGATTTTCTCAATATAATCAACCATATCAAGATCATCAATTAATTTATCTGCATAGTCTGTAATTTTAAGCATCCATTGGCTCTTAACCTTACGAACAACTTCTTCTCCGCAGCGTTCACATACACCGCCAACTACCTCTTCGTTTGCAAGACCAACCTTACAGGAGGTACACCAGTTAATCGGCATTTCAGATTTATATGCCAAACCTTTTTTAAACAACTGTAAGAAAATCCACTGGGTCCATTTATAATAATTTGGATCCGTGGTATTCACTTCACGATCCCAATCAAAGGAATAGCCCAGAGCCTTTAATTGTTTTGTAAAGTTCTCAATGTTATTCTTAGTAACAATCTTAGGATGGATATGGTTTTTAATCGCATAGTTCTCAGTTGGCAGACCAAATGCATCCCAACCCATTGGATATAATACATTATATCCTTCCAATCGTCTCTTTCTTGCAATAATATCCAGTGCCGTATATGGTCTTGGATGTCCTACATGCAATCCCTGACCGGAGGGATAAGGGAATTCAACCAAGGCATAAAACTTTGGTTTAGATCTATCTGTTCCAACCTTAAAGGCTTCTTCCTTCTCCCATATTTCCTGCCATTTCTTTTCAATCTGCCCAGGCATATAATATTCACTCATTTTAAAAGCTCCTCCTTAATATCGTATCCTTGTATTCCCACGTGAAAGGGATTTTCATGCATTTCTACTTACATAAAAAAAGAACCCATCATCTCCCAAATCTAGAGACGAAGAGGTTCATCATAACGAACTGCTTTCCGCGGTACCACTCTAGTCCACAAAGCTATCCTGCTTCATGTCCTCATATAATCTATAACGGGATCTCCCGCTCTGCCTACTAATCTTCAGTCAGAGAGCTCCAAGGCGAGTTCTAAGTTCTTATCTGTCACTTTCCACCGCCAGTGACTCTCTGTAAGACAGATTCCTTATACTACTCCTTATCATAGCAACTACTTTATTTAATTATTTCATAATATTCTATATTTTATCATTATTGTTCCATATGTCAATAAAATTATTACACAAAGCAAGAAACCCTTTAAAAATAGTGTTGTTTTACAATAATAGTGTTATTTTACAGTAACTGAATAATAAAAGCCTCAATAATTCCCGAAAAACGGAACACCTATTTTATTAAAGTAAGAGCTGACTGAAGCTTTCCCTTAAACTAGAAGAACCAATCTGACCTTATAGAAGTTATAGTCAGCTCTTTTATTACTTGCATTTAAGTTACTATTTTTATATTATAATAGAATTTCCCCTGTTGCTACATTGTTCCCAAACAATTCGTCATGTTCTACGAACAGGAGGGTAGGCTGAAAGGTCAGAATTGCTTTTTCTAACTGCTCTCTGAAATAGACATCCATAAAGTTTAAAGGCTCATCCAGCAGCAACAATTGGTTCGGGGAGGATAACGCTCTGGCAATATCTATTTTCTTTAGTTCTCCACTACTGAAGGTTTCCAAGGGCTTTTGCAGTATATCATACCTTAAATCCAATCGGTGACAGATTTCCATAAACCTGTTTCTCCAATCCCCCTCCGAAATTAAATTCCTAAGTAATCCTTCCGTCCACAACGGTTCCTGAAATGCAGTTTCCATTACAAGTCCTCCCGCATATTGAACTTTCGTGCTTGTAATTTTTCTTCCTATAATTTTAAGCAAAGTACTTTTCCCAGCACCGTTTCTGCCACGAATCCATATCCTTTCGCCTTTATGAATTGCAAAAGACAGCTTTTCAAATAATGGCTCATGTGTATATCCAAAGGATAAGTCATAGGCAGAAACAAGGCAATCTGCTCCAGTCTCCTGCTGTTTTAGCATTAAATCCGGTGTTATTTCATAATTCTTGAGCAGATTCTTTTTATCCTTAAGATTATCCTGGATGTTTTGCTCAGCAGTCTTTGCCTGCCTCATAAACTTTGCAGCTCTGGTTCCATTGCCTCTGTTATGGGTTGCAAAAGGGTTCTTCTCTTTCTCCGCCACCGCTGCCCAGCTTCTGGTTCTTACTGATACCTTTTCTAAGGCCTCAACTTCCCGCTCCAGCTTTGCCCTTGTACGAAACTCATATTCCTCCAGCATCTCTTTGTTTTTCTTCCAGGAAGAATAGTTTCCTTTTTCTATTGCTATGTCTGCTTTATTAATGGAAAGAATATGGTCCACTACCTGATCAATAAAGCTTCTATCATGGGAAACCACCAGAAACCCCTGTTTATTTCGAAGATAATCTGCCAAAATCTGCTTTCCCTCAAGATCAAGATGATTCGTGGGTTCATCCAATAAAACAAATGCATTTTTCCTTAAAAACAAAGAAATAATCTGCAGCTTTGTCTTTTCACCACCGGAGAGCAATTCATAATCCTGTCCTAGCAGTCTTTCGGGAAGCTTCATCAAATTCATTTCTTTTTTTATATTACTCTCTGACAAAAAACCATCCAGCTCCATATACTCTGATAGAATTCTCTGGTATTCGTCCATACCAGCTTCGCCCTTTTCTATCCTGGTTTCTTTTCCTTCCTCTAATCCCGATACATTTAGCACGGAATGCTTCTCGAGGAGATAATCCATCCTATCCTCCATGGATTTCAAGAAGCCAATGCTTTCTTTCATCACATCCAACGTATTCTTATACTCTGTTTTAAGTGCATACGGGAACAGTTCCGTGACAACATCCTTTATTATCCTTCCTCGATCCGGCTCCAACTCCCCTTGCAGCAATCGTAGGAAGGTCGTTTTCCCTCTTCCGTTGCGACCAATCAGTCCTAATTTCCAATCAGTATCAATGGATATATTAACATTGTTAAAAATCGGCTGGTAATATTCTTTATAAGTAAAACATAAATCACTAATTATAATTCTCGACATAGATAGCCTCCTTGTATTTCTTACCTGGCGGCCATTATGGCGACGAAACCGCCACTATGCTATGCCAGGTAAATTGACCTGTTAACAGTTGCTGTGTGGGATATTCTTAATCTAATAAACATCATCTGAAAGCCTCCTCTCGCTAACCTAAGGTAATACTTGTTTTTGGGCATAAAAATACCCATCTTTTAACATCTGTTACAAAAGCCTTCGCCTCTGTAACAAACAATAAAATACGCTAATAAACCCTGATACAAGTCAGAGTTAGCTACCTTTAAGGTAGTTTCTTAGCGCATTTTATTGTTGTTAAAAAATAGGTTAATCAACATACTGTATTACAACCTCAGTCTTTCTCAAAATCAACTTTATTGTATTACAGATGTTACACAAAGTCAACCGTGCTTTATT
>JAFACO010000507.1 GCA_023425485.1 Bacillota bacterium | reverse complement strand
GATTGTAACCGATAAAATACCGAGTGAAGATTGGAAAAATATTTTTGAAAATAGCAATGTGGATTATAGGTATAAATGAAAGCTAGAATCCTAATTATCATGAAACAGAGGAACTAACCGGATTAGTATCTTGGTTAAAGAAGATAGAATAGTGTATTTTTAAAGTGGTAAAGGCATATGAATGCTTTTGCCACTTTTTATGTAAAGTAAAAACAGCTTTGGCTTAAGCTTGTATTGACATAAAATTATGTCGTGTTAAAATCATTGTAGGTATAAAGGGAATTGTTACACTATATTAAAACCTTGCAGATTGAAGTACTATTTATAGAAAATGAAAAAGCTACGTATACGGATAAGGAGATCAAATGGAGTACAAAATAGATATTATGAAAGAAGAGGATTGGTTACAGGTTTCAAGAATTTATTCAATGGGAATAGAAACAGACCTTGCAACCTTTCAGCCGGAGGTACCATCTTGGGAGGCTTGGGATCGTGGACATATTACTGGTTGTCGTTTTGTGGCTAGACTAGAGGATAAAGTCATCGGCTGGGTAGCTTTATCGCCCTTTTCAAGCCGGGAGGTATATGCAGGTGTTGCTGAGCTTAGTATTTATATTGACGAAGCATACCAAGGGAGGGGAGTTGGTACAAAACTTCTCCATCACTTAATTGAGCGGTCGGAAGAGTCAGGGTATTGGTCACTTCTTGCCAACATTATCAAAGAAAATCAATCCAGTAGACTATTACATAAAAAATGTGGTTTTAGAGAAATCGGTTATCGAGAACGTATCGGTAAAATGAGAAATGGTAAATGGCATGATGTTGTTTTAATGGAAAGAAGAAGCAAACATATTGGTTAGAGATAAAAGATAAGACATTAGTTAATAATTCAATTGACGAAATATTATTAATGTCTTATAATAAAGATACTTTATAAAATAACTTTATAAACAGACTTATTAAATGGATATTTAAAAGAATTTTATATTAATAGGAACTTAAAAACTAAAAATTACTTACGGCGGAGGAGCTTATTATGACAACTTTGTTTTTAATCATTATTTACTTATCATTCATCAGCCTCGGGCTGCCAGATTCCATGTTGGGATCAGCCTGGCCTGTGATGTGGTCCGACATTGGTGCAGCCTTTGGTTCTGCGGGTATTATTTCTATGACGATTGCAGGTGGAACTATTGTATCAAGTTTAATGAGCGGAAGAGTAATTCAAAAATTAGGGACAGGTAAAGTCACCTTAATTAGTTGTTGTCTAACAGCCGGAGCCTTGCTTGGTATTTCTTTTTCACCATCTTTATTTTGGTTGATAGTTTTAGCAATTCCACTTGGTATTGGTGCTGGAGCAGTAGACTCCGCTCTTAATAATTATGTTGCTGAGAATTATAAAGCTCATCATATGAATTGGCTGCACTGCTTCTGGGGTATTGGAGCAACTACTGGTCCAATCATTATGTCTTATTATATTGCGGAGCATAATACCTGGAGAGGCGGTTATACGGCTGTTGCAGTAATTCAGTGGATTCTTGTTGTAATCTTACTAGTGACACTCCCCTTATGGAAGAAGGTTGCTGCCAAACACAAAGAAGAAAGGTTAGAAGATGGATTACCTGTGGATGCAGAGGGATCTGCTTCATCTAATGCAAATAGTAATAGAAAAATTATAAATATACCTGGTGTAAAACCCACTCTTATCGCTTTCTTATTCTATTGCGGCGCAGAAAGTACAGTGGGATTATGGGGGGCAAGCTATCTGGTTGGTGCAAAGAATTTATCGGCTGAAACTGCTGCAGGTTGGGTATCACTATATTATGGTGGTATTACGATCGGAAGAATGCTTACAGGCTTTATTTCCCTAAAGGTTCCTAATCGAATATTGATTCGATGCGGACAGTTAATTGCAATATTTGGCGGTATTGTATTACTGCTTCCTCTTCCAGCGGTCATATCCCTGATTGGCTATATTTTAGTGGGACTTGGTCTTGCTCCAATATTCCCGGGCCTTCTTCATGAAACACCGGCACGTTTCGGCAGTGAAAATTCAGCAAAACTTATGGGCTATCAAATGGCAACAGCATATGTAGGTACCACGTTCCTTGCACCTGTCTTCGGTGTGATTGCTACTAATATTAGTATAAATTTATTTCCATTCGTTGTATTTCTTTATCTTATGTCTATATGGCTAGCTTCTGAAAAGGTAACCTTAAGTTTAAGGAAAAGGAAGCAATAGGGTGTATAAAGACACAAATGTGAAATAGTTCTTTAGAAAGGAATCGGAATGGTCAAGAAAAATAATCTTATTAAAGATATGAATTTGAATAAAATTCGTACTGCATTAAAAGATATTGGAAAAGCAACAAAACCGCAGTTAGCAGAGAAAACAGGACTAAGTGTAGTTACAGTTAATTCCTTAGTGAATACATTAATTGATCAAGGGGAAATTATACCTGATGTAACACTTGATTCAGAAGGTGGAAGACCTGCGGCATCTTTTCGATTTAACAGTAATTTTCGACTGGTTCTAGTTATTTATATGCATGAATACATGGGTAAGGATACCGCCTTCTATTGTGTTGTAAATTTACGAGGGGAGGTTATCGAACGAAGCGAGCAAATATTAAAGAATGCATGTGTGGAAGACTTCGATCCTACTATAGAAGAGTACCTAAGCAAATTTTCACATATTAATGCAATCTGCTTTGGTATCCCCGGAGCCGAAGTAAATCAAAAAATAATTGTTACTTCCTATGAAAATATTAAAGAACAATCAATTACTAGACACATCACAGAGAAATTTCATCTGCCAGTAATTGTTGAAAATGATATTAATGCTGCTGTTCTAGGCTACTGTTATCAAAATAAAACATCTGCAAAGGACTGTGTGATCGGACTTTATTTTCCAGATAAATACCCACCAGGAGCGGGTATTTATCTGAATGGTAATCTATACAAAGGTAGAGCAAATCTTGCAGGTGAAATAAAATATTTGCCTTTAGATATCGATTGGGAAACCTTTGATTTTAACCTAACAGATGCAGTAAATATCATTGTAAAAACAATACAAATCTTTATGTGTACGTTAAATCCGGATAAAATTATCCTATATGGAGAAAACGACGGTCATAGTATACAGAAATTAATTTTTGAAAAAGCTTTGTCAGAGGTAGAGAAAATAATGATCCCAGAAATAGTTATTTCCGCAGAGTTAAATACTGACTTTGAATATGGTATTAAGCAGGTTGCATTAAAGATGATTGATGTTGATTAAGGAAAGGGCTTAACATCTTTGGAACTAAACCTCAATACTTTTTTCAAGCTTATGCGTAAATGACATTTTGAGTAAAATAGGGGTTAAGATGGTGGTAAGTATTACAA
>JAFACO010000459.1 GCA_023425485.1 Bacillota bacterium | reverse complement strand
GTATAGAGAAGGATATACTCCATAAGCATATAGAAAGGATGCTTATCTGTAGGCCGATAGAATAATAGAAATTCATCCAGCTCTTTGGAATAATTCAAAAACTGTGCTCCTGTTGAATCAACTTTTTCTTTAAATTGTTGCGAACAAAAATAATCTACCCTATTTCCCCTTTTAACTAGTTCTTTCACCAAGGGCAG
This sequence comes from Bacillota bacterium, assembly GCA_023425485.1. Lineage (GTDB taxonomy): Bacteria > Bacillota > Clostridia > Lachnospirales > Lachnospiraceae > Mobilitalea. The sequence continues at coordinate 7,415 of JAFACO010000459.1, read as the reverse complement.
TGTTGGATTAATATGTCCATTAAGATTTGCATTCACAAAAAGTATTTTAGCCATATGCCTTTTCTCCTTATCTTATATCACTCTGATATATTATACATTATATCAGAGTGATATAATAATCAAGATAAATATTCTTTTTTAATAATCTATATTAAAATTCAATCTACTTGCATCCTAAATCTTTAGTTAAAGCATGTTCATATTTTACTTGCATTTATTTTGTATTTATCTTGTATATATCTTGTATTTCGTTATAATAAATATATATGTTAGAGTGTGCTAACTCATATTCAGAATACATACCTAAGGGGATAATTATTTATGATAATCGTATATGACAGTTAAACTGGTTTAGGAAAACAATTTGCTGAAGGATTGGATTACCCAACCCAAAGTGTGGATTTGGCTATTGCTGAACCTTGTTTATAAAATGCCTGTGATTCGTAGAATAAGCGGTTCAGGTAATCATAAGGATCTCGAAGCAGTTAAGGAATACTTGAAGAGATAGAAAAAGTGTCAGCTTTTTTGCTGACACTTTCGTTATTTATGAAAAATATCTTTTCGTGGTATTCCGTCACAGGAATAGAATACAATTCCCATAATTTCTGCGATAGTGGGTGCTATATCCACCATCTGAACATCACCTAAGTCATATTCATTTTTTATTCCAGCACCCGATATTACCAAATTACATCTATAGTCTGGTTTGTCAGGTGAAAAGCCATGGGTTGCATATTTTACTCCTTGGACATCTAACTCTGAAACAACTGGTCCCTCCAAGCCATCATCAAAACAATATCCTTTCTTTGCTTCCAGCATGTATGGAATAGATGGCTCTACTTTAAGGTTATCCAATTCCCCTCTGGTATATATTTTCTCTATACCGTAACTTTCATTAGCTACCGCCTGCTTAAGAATTTTAAGTGCAATTTGCTCTGCCTCAATATCATTCTCTTTAATATGCAGATATGCGGAACCTCCTGCATTCTGTATGTAAGCTCTCCATTTCATTTGGCCTTCTACTTCGTAGATGAGACCTTCTGCTTTGAATAACTGATTCAATTTTACTTTATATCTAATATTAATCTGCCCATGATCACCTATCACAATAAAAACTGTATCTTCGAAAGTGCCCGCTGCCTTGGTAGCTTCAATAATATCTCCAAGTCTTTCATCCATTCGAAGTAATACCTTTTCTACTTCTGTACTATCAATTCCGTTCTCATGTTTAGCATCATCGAGGTCGATCAGGTGCATTAACAATAGATTAGGTTTCTTTCTCTTAATCGTATCTGTTGCACACTTGGTAGTAAAGTTATCAAGATACGGCTGTTCAATTCCTCTCCTGATATGACCATATTTTTTCTCCATTCGAATGCTTAGGAGTGGACTTCCGTTTTTTAATATTTTTATCGCCTGATTTTCATTTTTTATCGCTCTTATCTCCGGAATATTATATCGAATAGATGCCTTGCCCGTTACAGGCCAAAGAAATCCGGCTGTTTTAAGCCCATGTTCCTTTACTGCATCATAAATCGTTGGCACTTTAATATCTTTACGAAACCAGAACCACTTTTGATCCTTTTCCTTGATAAAGGGTTGGAGAGGATTATTATGATAAATTCCATGTTTGTCCGGATATACCCCTGTGACCATCGTGGAATGTACCACATAGGTGAGAGTCGGATAGATACTTTTTAATTTGTTGGTATACGCTCCACTTCTTATTAGCCCTGAAAGATGAGGCAGCTTACTCGCCTTCTCCCAGTTATCTTCGGAAAAAGCATCATAGGAGATTACCACAACATGCTTTGCACTTCTTGACATTCTATCCCTCCTCCTGCTTTGTATATTATTTTTTGTACTCAAACTTCACAGTTATTACAGAACTGAAAATAGCACATGCTCAATTATTCAGAAATCTCAACACCTATCTTCTGTTCTCTAGGTAACGTTAAGAAAACAATAAAGCCAATTAAGAATAATGGAATAATTCCAAATATACTAAGCCTTGCATTACCCGTAATTGTGGTAGTAAGCGACATAATTACCGGACCGATAATTGCAGAGAATTTACCAAAAATATTATAAAAACCAAAGAACTCATTTGAATTTTCCTTGGGAACAATCTTTGCATAATAGGACCGGCTAAGTGCTTGAATGCCTCCTTGTGCGGAACCAATTAATGCGCCAAGAATAAATATGTGCCACACAGAAGATATGAAATATGCTGCGATACAGGAAATGATATAAGTAAAGATACCAACAATGATCATTAATCTTGCAGAGTATTTCTTAGCAAGAGTTCCATAGAGTATTGCACATGGGAAGGCTATGATCTGTATAATCAATAGAATCCCTAACAGGGTAAAGGTATTCAGTGCATCATCCCCTAAAACTGAGGTAGCATACGGAACTACCATCTTTATTATGGTATCCACACCATCAATATAAAAAAAGTATGCGCATAAGAAGACAAATACTATTTTGTGCTGTCTGATATTTTTAAAAGTAACACCAAGTCTCTTAAAACTGTTAGCAACAGGACGTGGTTCTGGTTCAATGTAGTGTCTCTGTTTTACATTTTTTATCATTGGAACAGTTAATAGTCCCCACCAAAGTGCTGTAATAATAAATCCAATTTGATAACCAATAGCCTTGTCCATTCCCATAAAAAAGATTAAAGCCAAGCTTATTCCGAAAGGAATAACACTGGAGATATAACCAAAGGCAAAACCAAAGGAAGACACCTTGTCCATTCTCTCATCACTGGTAACATCAACAATAAATGCATCATAGAAAATGTTAGCTCCAGAAAAACCTATGGCTGACAGTACAAAAAACAGTACTAATATCTGCCACTGTCCACTGGAAGGAGGCACAAACGCAAGGGCTGCTGTTGCAAATACACCTAAGAAAGTAAAGAACATAAAGAAACGCTTTTTCTTATCTTTATAATCGGCTATTGTACCTAAGATAGGACTTAATATAGCTACAAATATACTGGCAATTGAGTTAAAATACCCAAGATCCATACTGTTTTTTACATTATCAAACATTCCAAAGATAATTGGCAATAATGCTGTTGTTACAGCCATTGAGTATGCTGAATTACCACAATCCACTAATACCCATGACTTCTCTTCCTTGCTTAACTTCATAAATTAACCCCCTATAGTATTCAATTTTATAAAAGAATGAATATGCTTGCAATACCTCATTCCGCTTTCATTATATCATAACGAAATATATAACAGGTAAAAACTGTGTAAAATCAATTTTAATTTTTCTTCAAAAATGCAAAGATTTCAGCATAATATTCTTCTCTAATTTTAAAATCTGCATTATAGATCTCATGTTTAGATTCAGGTATAACCACTAATCTAGTATTTCTTGACCTCTTAGCAAAGACTAACTGTCCACCTGCTTTTACTGTAGTATCCTTACCGGCTTGAAAAAGCAGAACTGGTACTTTCACATTCTTTGCCTGCTTTCTTATCTTACGCACAGCCCTTATACTTGCAAGTGTCCACGCACAGGATGCCCCATATGTTTGGTACTTCTCATCCTGTACTCGTTTGGAGAAGATATCCTCATATCTGGCTTTTGATAAGCAACTGCCTGATTCAAATTGAGGGATACCATCAAAGGGTCCATGTCCTGAAACATATTCTTCCGCAGTGTGGGTCAATTTTTTAAATAACATCACCCACCAGGCAATGGTTGGAGGCGTTTTCCCAAAATCAATTTCTAACATTGGTGAAGATAAGATTGCACAGTTAAAAATCTCTGGATGCTCTTCCAAGTATAAAGCTGCTATCGCTCCACCCATGGAATGTCCATAGAGCACCAATTTTCTATCCTTTTGTTCTTTTCGTACAATCTTAGTAATAAGAATATGCAAGTCCTGCACATATTCGTCGTAGGATTGTTGATGTACTTTACATCTGTCTAACGTATTTCTTTGGGAATAACCATGTCCACGATGATCATGAATATATACAGAATATCCCTCCTGAAAGAAATAAAAAATTACTTCTTCAAATTTTTTTGTAAATTCACAAAAGCCATGTGACATAACAATGGTTGCTTTTTCCTGTGGATGCACATAGGCTTCATAATATATCTTTGTGCCATCAAAGCTGTCAAAATATCCAGTCTCGCAATTTTCTTCCAAGAGGGGGCGAACCTTCAATAGCATCTGCTCTTTATAGTCTTCTTCCCCTATAAAAATCTTATCTTCACTTGCTTTTAATAACTTTTCTTTCATATTCATCCACAACCTTACGCCCTTTATCAGGATAATTTGTAATAATTGCATCTACATCATAATCACATAATAGCTTCATTTCATCTATCTCGTTAGCTGTCCAGGGACGAACCTTAATATTCTTAGTACTACATTCTTCTATAAAATTAGGATACTGGAGATTATAAAGAGCGGGATGCAGTGCTTCAACTCCATAAGATATCGCATATTCTGGCATATTCAGATATCCGTCCTCATATAAAAAGCCTACCTTAACGGATGAATCTAACTTTTTTAACTTCATTACCGAATAATGATTGAAGGAGGAATAGATTACTCGTTCCTGTAACTCAAATTCACTCGTTAGTTCAAGGACTTTTTCTTCTAATTCTTTATAAAATATAACACTATTTTTCAGTTCCACATTTATTACTAAAGAAGAATTTTTCATCAGTTGATAAACTTCCTCCAGTGTAGGAATTTTTATGGTACCATACTCTGGAAATTTTTTATTTACATTCAACCTTCTTAACTCCTCAAAAGTAAAATCTTTTACCCACCCTCTACCGTCACTAACACGATCAACGGTCTCATCATGGATAATAACAAGTTCACCATCTTTTGTCATTTGTACATCTAATTCTATTCCATCTGCTTTTAGCTCTATTGCCTTTTCAAAGGCTACCAGTGTATTTTCAGGAGCATATCCGGAAGCTCCCCTGTGTGCCCATATAGATATTCTTTTCATTTGCTTTCCTTTCCATGAAAATATTTAAATAATCCTTTGCAATTCTTTCATTTCCTCAATCTTCCTTTATTATACTACCCTTTTTTTAACCTGCAAAGTACAAAGTGGCAGTAAAGCTGATACTTTCACTCCAACTTATCCTAAACTATCAATTGCTTTTACAATTTGGATTTGCTATGATATCACCTGTAACTGTTATTTTATTTGTAAAGGTTAAGGAACTTATGGATAATCAAGAACAAAAACACCAACGACGTGTTCGATATAAAGGTACTCACCCAAAGAAATTCAATGAAAAATATAAGGAATTACAACCAGAGAAATATGCGGACGCAGTGGCAAAGGTAATCCAAAAAGGAAATACCCCTGCTGGTATGCATCGCTCTATTTGTGTTCAAGAAATATTAGAAATCTTACAAATTTCACCCGGTCAAATCGGTTTAGATGCAACCTTGGGATATGGGGGGCATACCTTAGAAATCCTGAAACTTTTAGATGCTAAGGGACATCTGTATTCCTTAGATGTCGATCCAATTGAATTGCCTCGCACGAGAGACCGCCTTCAAAACCTGGGCTATGGCCCTGAAATATTAACGATAAAGCATATGAACTTTTCTGAAATTGACCAGGTTACTGTAGAATCTGGCCCTCTTAATTTTATTCTGGCAGACCTGGGCGTGTCCTCCATGCAAATAGACAATCCAGATCGTGGTTTTTCCTTTAAAACCGAAGGTCCCTTGGACCTAAGGCTCAATCCGGAAAAGGGTATTTCAGCAGCTGAACTTTTGAAAACTATCTCTCAGGAAGAATTACAGGGAATGTTACTAGAAAATTCGGATGAACCCTACGCCAAAGAAATCTCACGTGCTATCATTTTAGAATTCAAAAAGGGAAGAGATATTACAACCACCACTCAGCTCCAACAAGTGATAAAAGACGCACTGAAATTCCTGCCGGAGGCGAATAAAACCGAAGCTATAAAGAAATCCTGTCAACGCTGTTTTCAAGCTCTGCGAATTGATGTAAATAATGAATTGGAAGTACTATATAATCTCTTAGAGAAAATTCCTTCGACCTTAGCACCAGGAGGCCGTGTTGCTATTCTCACCTTCCATTCTGGTGAAGATCGCTTAGTAAAGAAATCCTTTCAGCATTTTTACCGCGAAGGTATTTATAAAGAAATAGCTCCAGAAGCCATACGTCCATCTGCAGCAGAATGTAATTCCAATAGCCGTGCAAAGTGTGCAAAATTACGTTGGGCGATTAAAGCTTAATGACGAAATAAACAAGATGAAATGGCACGTCGTTTCATCTTGTCCTGAATGTAGGAGAAGGGGCTGTTGCAACAGCCCCTTCACTAAATATTTACTTTAGTTACCTTAAGCTGTCTATCGCCAATCTTGGTATCTTTCATGGTTTCGTAGACCAACTGACCTTTTCCATTTAAGATTTCGACATACGTTAGTGTCTCTTGAATGGTTATAATTCCAATATCCTCCGCTGTGACACCTTTAATATTTGAAATAACTCCAACAAAATTGGTTGCCCTAAGTTTCTTTTTCTTTCCGCCGTTAAACCGAAGCTTTGTAATTTCTTTGTTTAAATGACTACTTTTCAATATTTTGAGTTCTGGAGCAGCATTCATCTTTTCTTCAAAAGCGTATTTTTTAAGCATTACCTCTTCTTTTGAAGGGCTTGACATTTTCGTAATCTCAAAGCCGATAAATTCTTCTATTTCAGCTAAATATCTATCTTCTGATGGTGTTATTAACGTAATTGCTTTCCCTGCTTGTCCAGCGCGTCCGGTTCTCCCAGTTCGATGCACATACACTGCTTTATCGTAGGGAATATCGTAGTTGATAACTAATGAGATATTTTCTATATCTATCCCCCTGGCAGCTACATCTGTGGCAATTAGATAGGAAAACTGTCCTTTTTTAAAGCGCTTCATAACCGCTAATCTATCGTCCTGCTCCATACCCCCGTGTATTTTATCACATCGATATCCCTTTTTCGCCAATTTCCCGCTTAGCTCGTCCACTCGTTCCTTGGTTCTGCAAAAGATAATACAACTATCCGGATTTTCAACAATGGTTATGTCTTTTAATAAAGATAGCTTCTCTTCTTCCAGGGTTTGATAAAGAAGATGTTTTATTTCTGCAGTGGTTATTCCTTCTCCATTTACCTCGATATGAATTGGTGCTTGCATATAACTTGAAGCAATTCTTTTCACCTCTTCTGGAAGAGTTGCAGAAAACAAAAAAGTAACCCGTTCTTTCGGAAGTTCCTTTAGTATTACTTCAACTTGATCAAGAAACCCCATATCCAGCATTCGATCCGCTTCATCAATAACCAAATATTTTATTTTACTTAGATTTAATGTTCCCTTCCTTATATGGTCATAGACTCGCCCTGGAG
>JAFACO010000302.1 GCA_023425485.1 Bacillota bacterium | reverse complement strand
GTATTATACTGCCTCATGAACATCTATTTGTAAGGAAAATCCATTTCGTGCTTTTGCAAGGTAAACAGATTTATAGATTGTATTAGAAAGTTATGTGGGAGAATGCAAAATGAAAATTAGCGAAGCTGTTTATCAATGTAAGGAATCGGGATTATCTGGTATTGGATTGATTGAATATGCCCAAAGACTAGTATGCTCTAATATGAAATATTCGTATACAAATTCTTTTGATTTACCCTACAAAGCATTCCAAAAAGGATGTGGTTACTGCTGGCATCAGGCAAGTGTTTTAAATGTTATTTTAAGAAAATTGGGATTTAAGAGTAAATTAGTATATGCAACCAGAAATATTATTCCTGATAAATTATATAATGGAATTGTCGTGAAGGAACATATTTCAGGACATGTTTGGTGCAAAGTTGATTATGAGGGTAGGGAAAGAGATCTTTGTCCCGGAGATATCAACAATAGATTTGGTAAAATACATTTTAAGCCAATATCAAATATTCGAACCTGGAATATATTTGTATGCTTTTTTTCATACTGGGGATCAGCGGTAGTAAATAATAAAAGACGAAACAAGACTGAAAATTAAATCCGTAGAAAGATGATATGGATAAACTTTTTTAGCTTAGAGAGGATTTGGGTCTTTACAAAATATTTATACTGCTACCTGTTTCTTTACACTCCCTTGACAAAGAAGGAGCTATAATAAGTTATAAAGTAAATGGTTCTAAGTTTTATAAGATTATCTTACATTTATAACAAAAATTATAGAAAGTGAAGTGGCGAAAACAATGGATTCATATGTAATTGGATTATTGATTGCTGTTGGAGTAATAATTGTTTTATATCTTTTAATCTTTGTTATTTTCGGATTAAGAGTAATCTCCTCAGACCAGGTGGCAGTAGTAGAAAAGTGGTGGAGCTTTAAAGGATCATTAAAAGATTCCATCATAGCTTTAAATGGAGAAGCAGGATATTCACCCAATCTCCTTCGTGGTGGTATTCATTTTAAATCAGCATTAATGTTTAAGATTCACAAGTACCCTTTAATTACAATTCCACAAGGACAAATTGCATATATCTTCGCACGCGATGGTAAACCGCTGGCACCGATACAGACGTTAGGTAAAGTTATACCAGAAGCTAATAATTTTCAGGATGTTACCGGATTCTTAAAAAACGGCGGTCAAAGAGGACCACAGAGAGGAATACTTAGAGAAGGTACATACGCTATCAATCTGGCACAATTTATAGTTATTACTCCCGGAGAAATTAAAGCAATCTTTAATAGTTCTAAGGGTGAACGAGTTGAGCTGGTAAGCATGCAAAAAACTTTACTGGAACGGAATGCCTTCAGTCCTGTTATCATTATGGGGAACGGAGGAGAAGCTAGCGATATCATGGGTATTGTTACTGTTCATGATGGACTTTCTTTGCAGGATGGTGAAATTATAGCACCTTATGTTGGAGAAGATCATGCAAGTTTTCAAGATCCAGAGATGTTCTTGCAAATGAATGGAAGACGTGGTAAACAAATACAGGTGCTGACGGATGGTACCTATTATATTAATCGTTTGTTTGCAACTGTAGAATTCAGACCTAAGACGGTTGTGCCCATTGGTTTTGTAGGCGTTGTTGTATCTTTCTATGGTAAAGAAGGCGTTGATACTACCGGCTCTGATTATAAACATGGTGAGTTAGTAGCTCAAGGATGCAAGGGTGTATTAGAAAAGCCTCTGATGCCAGGTAAATATGCATTTAATACAGACGCAGGAAAAGTAGTGCTAGTACCTACCATTAACATTATCTTAAAGTGGAACAAAGAAGAAATCGGTTCCCATAAATATGATGAAAACCTTACCGAGGTGGATATTATTACAAAGGATGCTTTCGAGCCATCTTTACCCCTATCAGTTGTAATGCATATAGACTACAAGCAGGCACCGTGGGTAATTCAACGCTTTGGCGATATTAATATGCTTGTCAACCAATCACTTGATCCACTGGTAAGTGCTTATTTTAAAGATATTGCCCAGACAAAAACCCTGATTGAATTGATTCAGGAACGTAGTGAAATTCGTGAGAAAGCTCTTAGTGAAATGAAAGATAAGTTCGCCAAATACAATCTGCAGTTAGAGGAAGTACTTATTGGCACTCCAAAATCACCAGTAGCAGATGTACAAATCGAAAATATTCTTACACAGTTACGGGAAAGGCAAATTGCGGAAGAAAAGAAGGTAACTTATCAAAAGCAGCAGTCCGCGGCAGAAAGTGAAAAATCTCTACGTGAAGCACAGGCAGTTGCAGAACAGCAAAGCTTTCTTACTAAATCTAAAATACAGATTGATATCGAGCGTAATAGTGGTGCTGCACTTGCTAGTAAAGCAGAGCAGGAGGCAAATCAAATTGTTGCTCTTGCAAAAGCAAATGCATCAAGAATTGCATTGGAGGGTGAAGCAGAGGCTTCCAAGGAATCTAATATTGGTTTGGCTAAAGCACGTGCAATTGATGCTCAGGTTAAGGCTTATGGAGGTGCAGAATTCCGTATCATTCAGGAAGTTACAGATAAGTTATCCGATGCAATTAAGAGTGCTAAGGTGGATATTGTTCCAAAGACCGTTGTCAACATGGGTGGAAATGATAAGGATAATGAGGGAAGTAGCAGTACTATACTTGATACTCTACTTAAATTCATAACCTTAGAGAAACTTGGTGTAAAAGTAAAGGAAGCTTCAGATGTGACCTTGGAGTTAGTGGCACCAACACTTGATTCGGATACGGAAGAGTCAGTTGTAAAATAAGTAAAAAAATAAATATAAGAACGACGAAAAGGGGGTATCTGCATAATGTAGAACCCCCTTTTCTTCTTCAAATATACAAAACCGATTACTTTTATGTTGAATTAAAGTTAAGTAGCAGATACTCCAAATTACGGTTAGCGCTATATTACAGATTACATATTTGGAAAACCGCATACTAATTTTTAAACTTGGAAACAATGAATTTAATACAAAATTCTTGGAGGTAATTCAAATGGTAGCACGTAAATCGGTAATAACCTTTGGTATGGTAGCAATTCCAATTGCAATGTATACTGCCACACAGGATAATGATATCCATTTTAACCAGCTGCATAAAGAAGATAATAGTCGTGTCAGGTATAAGAAAACCTGTGCGCATTGTGGGAAAGAAATTAAGACAGAAGATATTGTAAAAGGCTTTGAATATGATGACGAAAAGTATGTTGTTGTTACAGACAGTGAAATTGAAAAAATTAAGACAGAAAAAGAAAAATCCATTCAAATTCTTCATTTTGCACAGCTGAATCAAATTTCTCCTGTATATTATGATAAAACCTATCAAGCTGCACCGGAAGTAGGTGGAGAAAAAGCCTTTGAACTTCTTCGGTCTGCATTGATGGCAGAACAGAAAATTGCTATAGGTAAAGCTGTTATGGGGACAAAGGATACATTAATGGCAATTATTCCTCGTGAAGAAGGAATTCTGATTTCCACCATGTTCTATGCAGATGATATCAAAGAATTACAAAAGCCATATGCGAAGCCGGCAGTTGTAGAACAGGAGCTTAGTATGGCTAAGATGCTCATTAATTCCATGGATACACCTTTTGATCCGGAAAAATACAAAGATGAATATCAAATTAAGCTGAAAGCCCTAATTGAAACTAAGATATCAGGTAAAGAAGTAGTGGCTCCAGAAAGTGAAAATGAAGGCAAGGTTATCGACCTTATGGAAGCATTAAGGGCTAGCGTAGAAAAGGCGAAAAACGATAAGGAAACGGCATAATCTATGGCAGAAAAGCTGGAGAAATACAACCAAAAGAGAAATTTTGAAAAAACACTGGAACCTTCGGGCGAAACAGAAGCTGCTTTGGAAGGACTAAGGTTTGTCGTCCAACATCATCTGGCTCGAAAAGACCACTATGACTTTCGCTTGGAGTGGGAGGGAGTTTTACTTAGCTGGGCGGTACCCAAAGGCCCTTCCTATGATACCCATGATAAGAGACTTGCTGTTCATGTGGAAGATCATCCTCTGGAATACAGAAACTTTGAAGGAACGATTCCCAAGGGAGAGTATGGCGGAGGAACAGTAATGTTGTGGGATGAAGGGTATTGGGAACCTTACAGGGATGTTACAATGGGGATGCAGGAAGGGGCACTGAAGTTTGTAGTTAAGGGTCGCAGACTTAGAGGGAAATGGGCATTAGTCCGTTTAAAATCAAAAGAAGGTGATACTAAGGATAACTGGCTATTGTTAAAGGAAAGAGATGAATTTGTTCAGTCTACTCCTGGTATTTCCGAATTTACAACTAGTATTAGAACTGGACGCACAATAGAAGAGATTGAAAAAGGTGAAGAAGCTAAAATTACAAAGAACCCTTTTTCACGTGCTGAGGTACAACTTGCAAAATTAGTTCGGTCAGTACCAGAGGACGATGAATGGCTCTATGAATTAAAATATGATGGATACAGGATAGTGGCATATATTGAGGGAAATCGTGTACGTTTAATAACCAGAAATGGGAATGATTATACAGGTCGGTTTTCGGATATTGTTGATTCACTTGTGAAGCTTGCAGAAGGAAGGTCCTTGGTTCTGGATGGTGAAATGACGGTCACTGATAAAACTGGTAAAACGGATTTTCAAGCACTACAAAGTTATATTAAAAATCCGCATGGAAAGAAGCTCACCTATATCATTTTTGATTTACTGGCTTTGGAGGGTGCAGATCTGCGAGAACAGCGTCTCAATGACCGAAAAAATACTCTAGAGACAATAATGAAGGAGGCTCCTAAAAACCTCTATTATAGTAGACATGTCAGAGGGAGTGGCAAAGAGAGTTTCGCTGTTGCCTGCGAGTCGGGGATGGAGGGTATCGTTGGAAAAAGAGCAGATTCCATCTACAGTGGTACAAGAAATGGAGACTGGATTAAATTAAAATGTGAGAAAAGGCAGGAATTTATTATCTGTGGATATACCCTTTCTGAAAAGAAAGTAACAGGTGTAAGCTCTTTAATCCTTGGTGTCTATATAGGAGAGGAATTAATATATGCAGGACGGGCTGGGACTGGACTAAGTGAACATAGCCAGAAGGAGCTTGAAGGAAGATTTGAGCATTTAAAAAGGCTAGAGTCTCCTTTAAAGGTTGTTCCAGAGTCAAGATTGAAAGAACAGATTATGTGGTTAGAACCACAGTTAGTTGCTGAAATACGATTTGCTGAATGGACAAGTGAAAATTTGTTAAGACAGGCAAGCTTTAAAGGTTTGCGTGAGGATAAAGATCCAAAGGATGTGAAGATGGAAATGACCTATAATGAAACAGAGATACAAGAACAAACAGATCAACAACATCAAAGCCCACAGGTGCAGACGAACCAGTCAGGCGTGATGATTCAAGGAATAAAGATTACCAATCCTGATAAGGTTATCTTTGAAGAGCAAAACATTACGAAAGAAGAAGTAATTCGCTACTATGAAAGGATTTCGGAGCGAATGTTGCCTTATATGAGCCATAGGATTATAAGTGCTGTTCGCTGCCCGAAAGGAGTAGCAGGTTCCTGCTTCTTTAAAAAACATCCGGAAGCGAATAGTAAAGGAATTGTTATTATACCGGTTTCTGGTGACGGAAAGGATACTGAGGATTACTTCTATATAGAAAATATAGTAGGGTTAATTGCAGAAGCGCAGATGGGAACCCTAGAGTTTCATACTTGGGGAAGCCGTATAGAGGAGCTGGAAAAGCCAGATATGATAGTATTTGATCTGGATCCAGATGAGGGAATGGACTTAAGTAAAGTGCGTCAGGGAGTTCTTGATGTAAAAGAAATTATTGCCGACCTATCACTTGAGTCCTATTTAAAAACCAGCGGTGGTAAAGGCTACCATGTGGTGGTTCCTTTAAAACCATCAGCCTCTTGGGAAGTGGTGCATGACTTTGCCAGAAGTGTTGCTGAAGTGATGGAGAAGAAATGGCCCGATCGTTACACCAGCAATGTCAGAAAATCAAAGCGTTCTGGTAAAATATTTATAGACTGGATTCGAAATGGCAGAGGTGCTACAAGTATCGCACCATATTCAATTAGGGCCAGAAAAGGAGCAAAGGTGTCCATGCCAATAACCTGGGAGGAGTTGGACACGGTGGCTCCAGACGGTATTGATATGACCGAAGCATTGCAGCGATTGAATGCTGCTGACCCATGGAAAGATTTTTTTACTAATCAACAGATGTTAAGAGGGTAATTCGAGATATCTTTAGAGTTGTAATGTATATCCCTAAGTGTCCTTTGTTATTTTGTATGTAATTTTTAGATAACATAAATTTCTATTTATGTTAATTCCTACTAGACTCCAATGTTAAAATCCTGTAATATAAGTATAAGCTTTTCCATAATGTATGGAATTGCACTATATCCAAAATCAGAAAGGAGTATGTTATGTTAAGTCAAAAAGTAGTAGATTTACTTAATTATCAAATCAATCAGGAATTTTTCTCAGCCTATTTATATTTGGATATCTCCAACTATTATATGAATGAAGGATTAGAGGGATTTAGCAACTGGTATAAGATACAGTCACAGGAGGAACGTGACCATGCGTTACTTTTTGTCCAGTATTTACAGAATAACGGCAAAAACGTTATATTAGAAGCTATTGCTAAACCGGACAAAGAGTTTACCAATTTTTTGGATCCTTTAAAAGTTGGACTCGAGCACGAGCAGTATGTAACCTCACTCATCCATAATATCTACGATAGTGCTTATGCAGAGAAGGATTTCAGAACCATGCAGTTTTTAGACTGGTTTGTAAAAGAGCAGGGTGAGGAAGAGAATAATGCGGATACACTAATTAAAAAATTCGAGTTATTTGCTAATGATTCAAAAGGATTGTACATGCTTGACAGTGAATTAGCTGCAAGAGTATATAGTGCACCATCTTTAGTGCTGGATTAATAGAGGAATTTTCAAGGTTAAAGTAATGCATTAAACTACCGAAAAAGTCAATATCCTAATAAAATGGACCTTGTAGAATAGACAGTTAAAAAGAAATCTTTTAACTAAAATATTTTATGAGGTTCATTTTTGCGTTATAAATTAAAAAAACCAAATAAAAAAACAGAGAAAGAAAGAGTGAAAACCTTGTGATAAAATTTACATAAAATATATTGTAAAATATAATAGAATATAGTAAAATATTTTACTAAGAAAAGAAAAACAAGGATAAAAGGGAAATGCAAAGGAGGAGTGGTATGGTTGGTATTAAGGAGGTAGCAAGGAGAGCAGGGGTATCTGTATCTACAGTATCAAATGTACTGAACAACAAGAAGAACGTCGGAGAAGAGACAAGACAAAGAATCTTAAAGATCTGCGAGGAAATGTCATATCAGCCGAATCCTGCAGGTAAGGGGTTGAAGTCCAATCATCCGAATACAATA
>JAFACO010000223.1 GCA_023425485.1 Bacillota bacterium | reverse complement strand
ATCATACCCTCTGATACCATTAAAATATATAGTTTCTTTTTCGTCTGAGTGCCATGTAAGTAGAAATAAATCCTCATAAAAGTCAGTCTGAGCAAGAACCTCACCATTACTAAGCAGGACTTCTATTTTTTTAATATCTGCATCATTTACTATTCCATATGCTTTAAAATCATACGAGGAAGAAGACCAAGTATAGCTAACCTTTTCCGTCTTAACATTTTCAAAGCCGACGGTTTGACCACCCACACACCAAAAGAAGAGCCATGTTTTAATAACAGTATTGCAGGAAACCCATTTATCATACTTTCCAAGAATATACTTACCGTTTTTAAAATTCTCAATATGTATTACCTCGGAGGGTCCATAATTCCTACCTCGCTCCGAACTCAAATGTGCTGATAATGGAGTAAAATGAAGACCTAATCGAGATACTATAAATAACGATAAAATAATAATGATACACATATTACGAATTATCTTTTTTGTTCTACTCATAATTATCACCTTCTTGTAAAGGTATCTCTACCCTATATTTTCTGTTATATAAATCATAGGTTATAATTAACATTTTTGCATCTTCCGAAAACTTATGAATTGTCCAAACACCTTTGGACATAATTCCTCCACTATTTTCCTGTCCTGAACGTGTTATATATTTGTTGTCCAAATCATCTGTTATTTCTCCAATATACCCAGGTAGCCACACTGGTCCCCATATGGCTTTACTATAAGCCTCATAGAAGATATTCATATTGCCATTTATATCATAGATAATATATGTAAATCGTATCACCGTATCATCTATTTGAACTCGTTCTTTTAATTTAATACTATAAACTATATCCGATTTAGGGATTTCATTGATTAAATTGCTTCGAAAGAATGAACTGATAAAGATGCAAAAAACAAATCCGAAAACAACTATAGTCAAAACAACCAATAGGTTTGTTAATTGCCATATCCATCCAACAATTGGATTATGCTGTTTGTTGAGCTCTTCACCAATTTCTTTTGCATTGCCCATATCGTTAATAGAAAGCTGCTCTGCCTCTTCGGTATCATAGCCCTGTTCTAAATAATCTTCCATTTTATCTTCTATGTGATTCTCCAGCTCTGTTTGAATATCATTTCTATCAGATTTAAATTTAACATAGGACAGGATTTCCTTTAAAAAAATATCGCTTTTAGGCGAAAGCATGAATGCCACCACCAATCACTTTATTTACAGACAAAGAAAATCTCTCCCAATTTTGCTTTTCTTCCACAAGCTGTTTCCTGCCACTATTTGTTATTTGATAATATTTACGCTCTTTCCCTGCGCTGCTTTTGGATTTGTAGGATTTAACATACCCCTTGTTTTCGAGCTTATGCAATACAGGATACAAGGTCCCCTCTTTGAATTGAAATGTATTATCAGATTTCTCTTCAAGTTTTTTTATTATCTCATACCCATACATATCTGTTTCTTCAAGTAAGGATAACAATAATAAAATTGTGCTGCCTCCAATTAATCCTTTATCTATACCCATTCATTTACCTCCTTAATCATACATCGACTTTCTAGGTATATTATACATAGATATTCTAGGCAAGTCAATCCCATAAAAAAGTGCAATTTATAGAAAACCATGATTTTCCTGGATTTGAACCGACTACTAAAAAGTTCATCTTAATGGAACTCAAGAGAAAGCGATCTTATAGAGTGAGTATACTAAAATTTCTAGTTTAGCAGGAAAAATAGTATCTTAAGCATATGTATGGTAGGAATTATGTTTTCCTCTAGTTTGTTACCTAGTAATAATGCTCAAGCATCAGAGCTATCCTCGTATGACAAAAGTAATATGACGTCTTTCAATAAAGTGGTTGCAAATAAAATAACCCCCCCAACGGAGGAAATTACCTTCAATGTCATTGAGAAAGATAATGATGATGTATCTAAAGTAAATGATTTGTTAGATGTCTACAGTAATAGAGGCTTGAAGGAAGTAACCTCAACGGACAGCGCTAAGTCGGATATTGTGAGCCAACTAACAGATAATGCAAATACTATATCCATAGCGATTGAAGTTCAATATCAACTTGAGTTTAACGAAGATCAAGAAAAGGTTAAAAATTTAGCCAATGATTATTTTAGCAAAACTCTTAATAAAATTGTAGGAGAAGCTAAACAATTAGGATATGTAATGAATTTTGACGTTGATAGTGAAGAGTTCAGAGATTACATTAAGTCACTTTGGCTATCTGATGACCCATAAATAATAGAGTTGAATAAATTCATTGATATTTATGAAAATTACTACAACAATAAAAAAATCAATGAACTGGCTAGTACTCTATCTGCAAAGGTGTATAATAGTTTTACTGAGTTAAATCAATCAGGAACCTTAGGTGAAAACAACTACACCATGTTTAAAAGTAGTGTACAATTATTGGAAGTAGGTAAAACGTTATTCGTAACGTGATATAAAGCCACAATCATTTAAAGGAGCGTATTACATGTCAAAAAGAACAATTTTGGTGATGGAAGGTGTGGGTATTGTTTTGATTATTGCTGTTCTTTATTGGTTTGTTATTATTCGAAAAGAATCTGCTGATTTATCTTTTCTAAATAGTAGCAATTTTGTTTCGCTATTATTACAAACCGATACCATAACAGTTGAAATGGATGAATATAAAACCTTAGAAATAGAGTCGAACGAAATAAAGAATCTTATACGTTCCAATTATGAAAAATGGGAACTGTGTAAGAAGGATATCCAAGATCCTAGTGGTGCAAAAGTTAGCTTATATATTCATAAAGATCCAGTTTTATATATTACTTTTTTTGAAAACGACAATGTCTGTAAAATTACTGATGACAAAAATGAGCGGTATTATTCAATTTCTAACGAACCAAGCTACTTTGATGAAATAAAGCAAATTTTAACTCAATTAAATGACTGATTATACATCGATATAGTCAATTCAATAAAAAGTGCAATTTACAGAAACCCTTAATTTTCCGTGAATTGCACCACTGTTTTATAAGTATGTGAAGTAACTTAATTTAAGTATAGACTTAGTCCTTAATCGCTATTTAGACTTTCCCTATGTAATATTTTTTCAAACTGTTCAACCGCTTCCATATCCCTGAGCATAGCTTCTCGTCCTGCCTCTGCAAGGATTTTTCGAGCTTCACGACTCCTGAACTTCTCATAGCCTGCTTCGTCAAAAGTAAAACCCTGACTCCACAGAAAACCACCATAGGAGGCACAAGCTTCCAAAGCATGAATAGCTATCTCCAATTCCTTTCGCCATTCCGGGAACTGATTGGTTAATAACTGATAATAAGGCAGCGGTTCTTTGCGGGCATATATTTGACAAAGAGCATCGCAATAAATGATAAATCTATTCCCAATATCCGTAAGACTTAATTTCGTAAAATCGTCAAATTCTAAATGGTACAAAAAAGATTCCCAAGCAGAAAACCCTACTCTTTTTCCACGGATTTCACCGGTTTTACGGGAGTGTTCAGAAATAAATCTAAATGCGGACAACGCTGCACTCCGTTCAGATGCTGATTCCGCTTTGTTCTGAAGCAGAATATATCCAGCCAGATTATTCTCCCAATTCTCCCACGCGACTGGTGTACTATTGTTGGAAGGTTGAGAATCGCCTACTTCATATCCATTATTATAGTTATATCCAATAATCTTCTGGCCATCGTCCTCATAACCAAAAAAGACATTTAAGTCGCAGTCAGCATGATTTATATACCTTATTATAACAGGGAACCCTTTGTCGATGGAATTTATAAAGTCCTGCCTGATTTGCTCTGGATTAATGTTCATAAAATTACCATCATTGTCACGCTGAACGGAGATGTATTTTGCTTTCCAGCCAATTGCCGCCAGCACACGATGATCCGTTTCAAATGGAGTTTCGTTTATACTTTCCGTAATTTCGTTGCCAAACACCCACGCTTCGTCCGTCCAGCAAAAACGATTACCCTCTCCGCTTAAAGCAATTAGCTTTGCTCTGTCACAGTCATCACCAATACCCTGAAGTGTTGCTTCCAGTAAAGTGATAAAAAATGCCGCATTATTACCATCGTAATTTATCACAGGCACATTAGGAATAAACTTTCTCTGCATGTTAAATCCTCCCCTTATATTCACTTGAATTAAAAGAGGGGCAAAACATTTCAGTTGGTTGTTAAATTTCTTTGCAGCTGATGGATTAATACCATGAAATCTGAAAAATGCCTTTGTAAAACTTTCAGCTGTATCATAACCATATTTTATAGCAATATTAATAATTTTATCATTTGATACTACAAGCTCTTTTCCGGCGAGCGTCAACCGTCTGTATCTGATATAATCTCCGATTGTCATACCTGTTATAATACTGAAAATTCGCTGAAAATTGGCACTTGATGAATATACGTTCTCTGCTATCTGTTCAATAGTTAAATCTTCAAATATATTTTCTTCCAAATAATTTACTGCCTGCTGCATACTTTGAATCCAGTCCATAAAACGTCCTCCCTTCTTTTTCAAGTATAGTACAAAGGTTAAGTGTATTCTTGTCTTAAAATGCTTGAGTGTGTCAGGTTCATGATTGTGGCCTAATCTTTATCAATTACTCCTTAATTTAAGAATTGACATTGCTCCATCCATCGATACTTTTCGTACATATTCTTCATAAGCCTCTGAAAAATTATCCATTTGCCTCACCTCCTTTCTAAGAATATATAACAATTAGATGCCGTAGAGTTATATAAGTTACATAAATTGTAAGTTCAAAAATAATATCTATATTTAGTAACAAAGCCTGACGGAAATTTGTCAGGCAGTTATTTAATGTTGTATTCATTTATAATAATCATTCATCTTTAATAGATTGGCGATACACTGAAAAATAAATTGTGATATAACCACTTGGTACATAATTGTAAACGATTGTGAAGCATTACTCAATTATATTTATAGAGGTTTAATTGGAATAAGCAAATCAACTTGAATCAATTTTTCTTCAGCTGGGAGCTTAAATAAATTGATATAATTCAGATATTCCTCCAATAGCCCATAATTGCATTCCGGCTCCCTTCCACCGTCATATTCATATTTATCATTATTCATAACCCAATGGTTAAGCACTTCCCATTCATCTGAATCTCCATCGCTCATTGGAAACGGACGGCTATATACACCATACATTCCGCCTTTGAACTTCTTTTTGACAAACGGAAATGGAACATCCATATCATCAGGTATTGTGAGCCAGCGGCCAAATCCATAAAAGGGACCGTAATTTTCCATATCAGCGCAATTTGCGAAACCAAACAGCCGAAAACCCGGCATCACTTCAACAAGATTATAATCATGTATTAGTTTATCGATTGCATTTAATCCTGCTTGAAAATGACCAGGTATACACTTGCCATCTTTTGAAAAATCCGCATGACTGTCATCCGAAAGGTATATTTCTTCGCCTGGCAAGATTGTTTCACCGTAGAAATTCACTTCTGCTAAGGTCATGGGAGGGAGATTAACAATCCTGATATATTTCTCCTTAAGCTTTGTTAGGCTTTCATCCGCTTTGTTTAATTCATCCATTGATAAACTCTCCTTAATATGATTTTTAGAAAAAGAAAGTGAATCAATAACCGAAAGAGATTTTTCGTCATTCAACAAATCAAACTGCAATTGTATATTGGCTTTTTCTCGCAGCTCATCAACAAAATGTACCAATATTGATTTCACAGTGGATAATGCTGTTATCTCTTCGTCCAGCTCTACTATGTTCTGTTCGAAAATTTCAACAATTCTTAACGCGTTCTGATTATTAAAAATATCGCTTATCTGCTTAACCGGAATACGTAACTTACGAAAGATAATGATATATTGAAGCTTTTTTAAGGCTGTTTCATCATAAACTCTGTAAGCATAATCGTCTTTTCGTAAGCTCGTAATGAGACCAACCTGCTCATAATAACGAAGCATTCTCGTCGAAACCCCATAATTTTTAGATACCTGATTTATTGTTTGCAGTTCCATATAATGACCACGCTCCCTTTTCTTTTAGATCATCATAAAGTACGACACGGTGTCAGAGTCAATAGTTTTATGACATATTAATAAGTTTAGTATTGGAGACGATTGTTATTAAAGCATTATTTAGTGATATCATACATTATTTAATTTTAAACTACCACTATTTTCTAAATTAAATGATTACCTTGGTGAAAAACCATTCGTATTTTGTTAGCTATCTGCTAGCTACTTTCTCGCTACCCACATTGTTTTAAGTGAATTTACTCTATCTCAGGTTTCTTATTGCACAACATAAAAAAAAGCGCAACCCCCAGAAAACCTTGATTTTCCTTGGATTGCGCTAATATTAATCTTTGATATTCACTATACTCTCTTCATGTATTCGCCAGATCTGGTGTCAATCTGAATCTTGTCACCTTGCTCAACGAATAAAGGAACATATACAGTAGCTCCTGTTTCAACAATTGCAGGTTTTGTTGCACCCTGCGCTGTATCACCTTTAAAACCTGGCTCTGTCTCTGTAATTAGAAGATCTACAAACAACGGAGGCTCAATTGCAAACACCTGTCCATTATGGGAAAGCATCTTAACCATTTCATTTTCTTTAACAAATTTAAGAGAATCACCGATGGAATCCTCATTCATACCGATCTGATCATAGGTCTCTACATTCATAAAGTGGAAAAGATCACCATCGGAATATAGATACTGCATATCGCTTCTCTCGATATGTGCAGGTGGATATTTTTCTGTTGGACGGAAGGTTCTTTCAACCACACCACCATTTTTAATATTCTTTAATTTTGTTCTAACAAATGCTGCGCCTTTACCCGGTTTTACATGTTGAAACTCAATAATCTGATATATATTATTGTCCATTTCAATTGTTAGGCCGTTTCTGAAATCGCCTGCTGAAACCATACTGAAAATCCTCCTTAAAATTGACTACTCTTTAGTCTATAATAACCTATAATTTTTTGCAACAGTTTTTTTTGATCAAGCCCAAATTTAGTAACGGAACTATTACCATTTTTAGAACTATTTTCATATCACTATAACTTACTGTTATAACTCTATTAAGCTCTTATCAGAGAAGGTGAAATTCTCATGTCCATTCTCTGTAACCACTACCATATCCTCAATTCTAACTCCACCAAAGCCTTTAATATAGATACCTGGCTCTACGGTCTCTATCATGCCTGCAAGAATGATATCTTCCTCTAACATTGATAATCTTGGATTCTCGTGAATGTGTAGACCGACACTGTGTCCAAGTCCATGTCCAAAACAACCTTCATATCCTGCACCGTATATGATATCACGAGCTACTTTATCTATTTCTTTTCCTTTATAACCTGCTTTAATAAAATCAAGTGCAGCCAATTGCGCTTTCAAAACCGTATTATATACTTCTTTCTGTTTTTCACTAGCTTTACCAATTACAATGGTTCTTGTCATGTCGGAGCAATACCCTTCATAGATACATCCAAAATCCATAGTTAAGAAATCGCCAGTTTCTATCTTTTTCTGGGAAGGAATAGCGTGTGGCATGGAAGAATTAATACCAGAGGCTACAATAGCCTTAAAGCTTAACCCCTGTCCGCCCTTTACCTTTAACAGATATTCAATTCTTGCTGCAATCTCAAGCTCTGTCATACCAGGCTTAATAAAGGTTAGGATTTCGGTAAATACCTCGTCACCAATAGACTCCGCTTTTTTAAGATATTCTAATTCCTTTGCTGTTTTTATTCTTCTCATATCGGTAAGTTCATTACCAACAGGAACTAACTCTTTTATTTTTAGGCTTTCTTTGAACTTTGTATATTTAGCAAAAAGCATATCGTTTGATTCAAAGCCAAGTCTATCAATAGCATCGGATAAAAGAATGTCATTTAATACTTCTTCATAACCACCATTTCCAATTGTAATTACTTCATAATCCGGTGACTCATTTTCTGCCTGAATGGTGTAACGAAAATCCGTAATAATAGTATGTCTCTTTTCAGAAATATAAACATAACCTTCTCCAGCATATCCACTAATATAGCGAATATTATCCTCATTGGATATTAAAAGAGCTCCTAATTCAAGCTTCTTTAGTAATTCCTGTACTCGTAAATAGTTATTCATGTTCTACCTGTCCTTCTGTTTTAATTATTTTATGATCTCTTTATTAACTTATCTTTGCTAACTCGCTATTATTATGAATCTAAATTATATCTCTTACTTACCATCTAAATTACATATTAACTATGTTTAAAATATCCTTTAAATAATATTACTCTACTTATTCACTTCTCAACGACTGCATATCTATAATTGCATCCACTGCCAGTAAATATCCTTTTAACCCAAGCCCTGCAATCTGTCCTGTGCATACTGCTGCAGTCACCGAGGTATGACGAAATTCTTCTCTCTGGTGGATGTTAGATATATGTACTTCAATCTTAGGTGCAGCAATTGAGGCTAATGCATCTCTTATGGCATAGCTGTAATGAGTGTAAGCACCTGGATTAATTACAATGCCGTCAACTTCATCATGGTATGCTTTTTGAATTCGATCGATTATTTCGCCTTCACTATTACTTTGAAAAGTTTCAATTACAATTTCGCTCTGCACTGCTTTCTTTTCCAATAATTCCAGCAAATAGTTGTAATCCTGTGTACCGTAGATACCCTTTTCACGAATCCCAAGAAAATTAAGATTTGGACCATTCAATACTAAAATCTTCATACGTACTCCTCCTTCTCACACATGTTTTCACAAAAAGTTGAAAGATTGTTTCATCAACCTTACTTAATCTAGATATCTAATTAATCTAGATTATTGTTAGCAAACGTATTTCTTAATTTAAATCAGCTTCAAATAATTCTCCATAATTAAATGTGCTACTTCCTGAATAGATCTTCTGTCTGTCATAATGGTTTTATGGGCTGCCTTTTCATAAATCGGTGTTCGAATCTCCAGCATACGGTCCACCTTTTTATCTACATCCTCACCCTGTAATAAGGGTCTAGTGGTATCTCCCTTTAATCGAGCTAAGGTTGTCTCCTTTGAAGATTTCAAAAAAACCACGTACCCAAGTTCCTTTAACAACTTGGAGTTCTGTTCTTTCATCGGTAGCCCTCCACCAGTTGATAAGACAGTGTTGTTAAGATCTACTACTAGTTCCTTGAGAAGGTCTGTTTCCTTTGTGCGAAAAAATTCTTCTCCTTGAACAGCAAAGATATGAGATATCGTATCGGACAACCTACGCTCAATGAGTTGATCTGTATCCCTGAACTGATAAGTAAGCAAATCTGCCAGACACTTGCCAACACTTGTCTTACCTGAACCCATAAATCCAATTAGTACAATATTGTGCTTTTTAGATACCATAAGTTACTAGTCTTGCTTTATCTTTCCCGTAGCAAGATCCTTTCGATAAAAATATAAAACAATACGTTCCAATTTACGTTTAAAAACAATCTGAATTTCTTCCTTAGGATGAATTGGTTTTACCAGATACGTCATCATACCAATGCGGTTTGCACCATAGACATCCGTAAACAACTGGTCACCAACAAAAATAGTTTGGTCAATTCTAGTGTCCATTATTTTAGTTGCTCTAATATAATTTTTAACAAAGGGCTTATTCGCCTTATGAATATAATTTGTCTTTATGTCTTTATTAAATCGACGAACCCTTTCATCACTGTTGTTGGATATTAAACAAGTCTGAAATCCAATCTTCCTTAACCTTGCAAATAATTCTAAGGCTCTTGGTGTTGCATCTGCACCATGTGCCACCAATGTATTATCTATATCAAATAAAATTCCTCTGTAGCCTTCTTTATATAGTTTCTCATAATCAATATCGTAAGAAGAATCAGCTATCCGTTTTGGATAAAATCTGCGAAACATAGGACGTCTCCTCTAATATTTATTTTAGATCAATCGGATGCATTTCCATCCATTTTCTATCTTGATTATTCTGTGCTCATTCCTCGAACTTAATCCAGTCTAATTATTAGTAATTATAACAAGCTAAGGTTTATAGTACAAGCAAAAATCTATATTTATCCAATGGGGAATAAAATATTCTTAGGAGAATATTTTACTTTATCAAACTTGCACTATATGTTAATAAAACTTCTATTAAATAGTTTATTGTATCCTTTACAATTGGTTACAAATTATAAAGGAAGGTGCGAGTATATCTATTCCAAAGATACCTACCGACAACCATTGTTTGCTTATTTTAATACAAGCAATCCACAGTTGGGTAATAAATGAATAGACATATCCACACCTTATACTAAATTAATCTAATTTATCCCCAACCTCTGAAGTACAATGCGGACACTTCGTTGCATTCAAATTAATATCTGAATAACAATAAGGACAGGATTTTGTGGTTGGAGCTGCAACTGGTTCTGGTTTTTTTAATTTATTAAGCCAGCGTACCAATAGAAATACGACAAATGCCATAATTAAAAAGTTTAAGACACCGGATAAAAATGCTCCATAATTTAAGGTTGCTGCTTCTGCTGCCTTGGCAGCTGCCAAGGTTTCGTAATGTTTTCCATCTAAGGATATAAAGAGATTTGTAAAATCTATATTCTTAGTAAATAAACTAAGGATTGGCATTATGAGGTCATTTACCAAAGAATTTACGATTCCGGTAAAAGCTCCACCAATAATGATACCGACTGCAAGATCAATCATGTTGCCTCTTAGGGCAAACTTTTTAAATTCCTTTAACATTCATATTCCTCCTCATAAAGTTTTGCAAGCATTAAATTTCATACCTACTCATGAAAAGAAATATCATCTGTGAATTTAACTTTTCTGTGTACTAAATTAAAATGCTCACTTTACGCATCCTCCCGCTGCTTCGAATATACAGCACAGTCATAACTGCTGCCATCCCTTCGAATTCCAACGCGATATTCCATTTTTACAAACTGCATTCCAGCCTTTTCCATAACTTTACCGGAACCCACATTCATTGTATCATACTTTGCCCGAATTGTCTCATATCCAACTTCATAGAACAAATAGTGCATTACTGCACGCAATGCTTCGGTCATAATACCCCTATTCCAAAAAGGTACACTCAAACAATAACCAATTTCACAGGTCTTTGTGCTTTCACTGGAGATTTCCACACTAATGGAACCAATAGCCATATGTTTCCCCTTTAACACAATTGCCCAATTATAAAAATTATTAAACTGGTAATTGTTCTCCCAGTTATTTATCCTTCTTAATGAAGTCTCAACATCCTTATGAGGTCCCCAGGACAAGTATTTACATACTTCTGGATCTCCAGCCCAGTTATGGAACATATCATTTGCATCCTCTGCTCTGAATTTTCGAAGCATCAGACGGAGGGTCTCGATTGTCATAGTCCCCTTATGCTGTAAACTCATATTCATCTCCATATCGCCACCAGGTAGTAAATTTGGGTCAAGCACAAATTTACCATGTGAATTATTATTTTCAATAATTCACTACTCCCTGTATAAATCATCTCGTCTATAAGACTTATACAGGGACAGGTTTTGTTATGTCAAAATCAGTGTTGTACAACTACTAATTTATGAAATAAAATAGTAGTATCAATTCTACTATTACTTTCTTATCTCTATATCTAATACG
>JAFACO010000162.1 GCA_023425485.1 Bacillota bacterium | reverse complement strand
CATCCGTACACTGTGCACTTAAGATAGTTGCAATTAATAATTGCCAGGCCGTATCATGATTTAGAAAACAACGATACTCTGTGGAATATTCTTTATTTAAAGCGTCAAGAATTCTTTCCATTCGCTCTCGTTCTTTTTTTGTTCTTCTTCGCTTAGCCATAAATCTTGCTCCTTTCAAAACAGTACTTAATCATCTGCTAACCTCTTGACTCTGTACTTGCTTAAGTATCGCCTATATTTCCATTAATGTCGCCCCATTGTCTAAGGGTTCCCTGTTCTCATAGTCAAATAATAATGTCGTTGGTCTGTGTATTAACTGCCCTGTTCTCGCAGATGTAATTACATCATACTCAAATTTTTCTATATGAATATGTCTTCTGTCCATTCTGTTTCTTTCATATAATTCGCGAAGATCATTTCGGTTATCAACACTAGGAACAAAACTTGGTCTTGCCTTTAACTTTTCTCGAAGGAACAAGTCCAGTAACAGAAGCTCCTTAAAAAGTGCTATTAACTCCTCTTTCTCCTCAAGAATACAATTATCCGCTGTCATCGTTTCAAAAAACCCAAGTAACAGCTCATATCTTCTGATACGACTATGTGCCATCATCTGAATGGAAGTACTATTATAATATTCACTTAACTCCTCATACAGCTTCATAGGTGAGGGATAAAAGTGTTCCAAATATTGAATGGAGTATCTAAATTGTCCACTATTATAATATATTTCAACCATATCACAAACACCCTTAAGCTTAATTACATCATCATAAGAAAGCTCTTTGGTAAACAAAATCTCATAGGGAGGCACCTGTCTATACGTAATCCCGTATTCTTTCGTATCTTGTTCCATAGCAGAACCTTTTAATATCTTTAAAAACCCCAATTGCAACTGATCTGGTTTCAGATGATATACATCCTTAAAGGATGCTTCAAAGGAAGAAAAGCCTTCCAAGGGTAGTCCAGCGATTAAATCGAGATGTAAATGAATGTTTTTTCCTCGATTAAGTAATTCCACATTATGGGATAGTTTTTCAAAATCCATAGTACGGTGAATTGCCTTTGCAGTATCCGGATTGGTGGTCTGAACTCCTATCTCAAATTGTACCTGTCCGGGTCTTAAGGTTGCGAGAAATTCAATTTCTTCTATATCTAGGATATCTGCTGAAAGTTCAAAATGAAAGTTAGTAATACCATTATCATTTTCTTTCAGAAATCTCCAGATTTCCATAGCATGTTTTTTACTACAGTTAAAAGTACGGTCAACAAACTTAACTTGCGGTACCTGGTATTCTAAAAAGATACCCAGCTCCCGCTTCACTAGTTCAACATTACGAAATCTGACTCTCTTGTCCACCGATGAAAGGCAATAACTGCATAAATAGGGGCATCCTCTACTGCTTTCATAATAGATAATTTTATTCTTAAACCGCTCCATATCCTCATAGGGAAACGGAATTAAGTCCAAGGAAATTGGCATTCTATCTCTTGTCATAACAACTTCTGATAGATTATCAAATGCTTGGTCTTTCTTGTCAGCTATTCCCTTATTATTTGTATTTGATTTGGTACTCTCCTTATAACAAAGACCATCAATAGCACTAAGATTAATATCCCCATCAACATAGTATTGCATTAATTCCAAGAAGGTCAGTTCTCCTTCTCCCACCATAATACCTTCCAGATAATCCTCTGCAGCAAGGCACTCTTTTGCATCATAGGTTACCTCTGGCCCGCCAAACCATATTTTAACCTTAGGCTGTACCAATTTTAACTGTGCTGCAACTCTCTTTACCATGGCAATATTCCATATATAGCAGGAAAAAGCCACTACATCAGCACTTTCCTTATATATTTCACGAAGAATTTCCTCCTCGGAATGATTAATTGTAAGCTCAACTAAGCTCATATGATTTTTATATTTCGAAGCATAGGACATCAAACTATATACAGCTAAATTCGTGTGAATGTACTTTGCATTTATCGCCACTAACAATACCTTCATTATTACCTCTGTTCTTCCCTTATTAAACGTTGTGTTTTGTTACTTCATTTTATCACAACAGCCTTGCTACAGCTACTTCTTTAGCAAATTTTTATATTTATTATTACTAATTATCTTTCTTTTTCCATCAATTAACTCTATAATTATGTAACGACAAAAGCTTTTCCGTATAACATAATCTTAGTGTACTCAGGTAAATAATATAAAATATCCTGCACTAGACAGAATAAATGTCTTGTGCTATAGTCTTTTTTGTTACAAATTAACTCTAGGCTTACCAATTCTTGGATTGTCTTCAAAGATTTTAAGCCTGTAAAACGACAAACATTAAAACTAGACAATTACGAAGAACTTCTATTTATTGACTTCTACTCTCCGCAATTATCTAAATACACCTTCAGGAGGTTATATGCTATCCTTTGAGCCGATAAATGCTGATAATATATTGAATGCAACTGAATTCTTTAAATATAAAATTACGCGTACCAGTGATTACACCATAGGCGCAATGTATATGTGGCGAGATTTTTATGAAACACAGTTTACTATTCACGACAATATGATTTTTTATAAGGTTAAATTTTTAGATCGTACATCCTTTACCATCCCAGTTGGCAGCGGTTCCCTTCCACAAGCGATGGAAGCACTTAAGGAATATTGTAATGCGAATAACCTTCCCTTATGGTTTTGTACCATCCCTGAACCACTACTTCCCATCCTTGTGGACCAATATAAGGGAACCATTCCAGGAACCCCAAGCCGTGATTGGGCTGATTATTTATATCAAGCAGAAGACCTTGCAGATTTAGCCGGCCGTAGATATAGTGGTCAGAGAAATCATATTAATAAATTTAAAAAACTTTACCCTGATTATAGCTATCATCGAATTACCGAGGAGAACTTACAAAAGGTTACGGATTTCTTAGTAGATTACGAAAAAAATCATGGCAAATCTACATCTTTAGCGAAAGAAGAATTAAACAGAACCTTAGAGTTATTACCTTTTTTAAGTCGTTTCAATTTACCTGGAGCTTTTATTGAAGTTGATGACACTATTGTAGCACTTGCAATTGGAGAAGTTGTTAATGATACCCTATACTGTCATATTGAAAAAGCAAATAGAGATTATCCAGGTTCCTACCAAATGATTGTTAAAGAATTTTCCAGTGATATGAGGTCTTCCTTTGGTATTCAATACATTAACCGCGAAGAGGATGTCGGTGATGAAGGACTTCGAACTTCAAAACTTTCCTATCATCCGATTGAGTTGCTTGATAAGTATTGTGTTTTAATCCCTTAGAATAATTTATACTTTGGCTTTTCTTCTTTCATTAAAAAATATCTCAAGTAATCATCCAATAAGATTGCAAACAAAGAAAGAAGAAACCATAAATTAGTATACAGCAGACATACCTGACCCAATAAATTATATGGTTTTGATGAGTAATCCCAAACTCCAAGTTTTAACCACACATTAACTATAATACCAACTGTAAATTCCACGGTGGTAATAATACCTGCAGAGATTACCATCTGGCTTAGCAGGGACATGTCCCAGGAGTAAACCTCATTTAAAAGACCGATTAGTACGAAACAGATACCCCCTGCGATTAGCATGGAAATATGTGAATATCCACGAGTAAGAATTTCTATTGCGCCATAGGCAAAGCCACCCGTTAAAAAAAGAAACGTATATTTTAAAAAGCGATTATACACCATTAGCATAGTTAATCCTTTCTTATCTACTAATATAAAGCCGGAGTTTTTATTCCGGCTTTTGTTTTACGTTGATACTTTTTATAAATTGTTCCGATAAGTTACATCTGAAAAACACTTTTCTTATGATAAAGTATACGCACATGCTTGTC
Source organism: Bacillota bacterium (assembly GCA_023425485.1). Taxonomy (GTDB): domain Bacteria; phylum Bacillota; class Clostridia; order Lachnospirales; family Lachnospiraceae; genus Mobilitalea. Next base: position 4,750 of record JAFACO010000162.1, on the reverse strand, counting down.
GTAATATATCACTTTTTTGTAGTTGGCACAAACTACATAGCAAAAAAAATCCATTTCTAAAAGATAAGAACTTATCTTTTAGGAGTGGATTTTTCTTTTTGTAGCAATTAGTCATTTCAATTGACACAAATAAAAAAGGACAGTTATGGGACTGTCCTTTTTCGGAGAAGGTATTTTTGTTACTTATGGGGGTGTAGCAAAAACTATATAATGTATTGGGGTTTACGTTTATTAGTATAACATGTAGTTCACAATAAGTGTGCACAAACTTTACAAATTTCTTTATAATTTTCCGTCGTTTTGCACAATGGTATTTTTTCTACACTGTTTCTACTTCAAAAAGTCCCTCAAATTCTTCTCTGGTAATTCTCTCTTTTTGAATTAGTAGCTTTGCACAAGCTTCAAGAATGCTCCTATTTTCAACTAGAATTCTTTTTGCTTCTGCATAACATTCATCAATAATTGCTCTAACTTCATCATCAATTTTATTAGCAATGCTTTCGCTGTAGCTTCTGGTATGAGCTAAATCTCTACCAATGAATACTTCGTCATCATCGTTATCATAGTTTACCATACCGATGTTTTTGGAGAAGCCATAACGTGTTACCATAGCTCTCGCTGTCTTAGTGGCAACCTTAATATCCTGGGATGCACCGGTGGTGATATCATCAAAAATCAGCTCTTCTGCAATTCTACCACCCAAATCAACGATAATCTCCTGTTTCATCCTTCCCTTGGTCTGGAACATCTCATCCTTTTCAGGAAGTGGCATTGTAAAGCCTGCTGCCCCATTACCGGTAGGAATAATTGAAACTGTATAGACTGGACCAACATCCGGAAGCACATGGAACAGAATTGCATGCCCAGCTTCATGATATGCTGTAATTAATTTTTCTTTTTCTGTAATAACCTTACTCTTCTTTTCAGCACCAATACCAACCTTGATAAAGGACTTCTTAAGATCTTCACTGTTGATATAGCTTCTATCATCACGAGCTGCACCAATGGCTGCCTCATTTAATAGATTTTCGAGATCAGCTCCAGTAAATCCAGCCGTCGTCTGTGCAACCTGCTTTAAATCAACATCATCACCTAATGGCTTACCTTTTGCATGCACCTGCAAAATCTCTTCTCTGCCTTTAACATCCGGACGTCCAACTGTAACCTTACGGTCAAAACGGCCGGGACGCAAAATTGCCGGATCAAGAATATCCACACGGTTTGTAGCTGCCATAACGATGATTCCTTCATTTACACCGAATCCATCCATCTCAACTAAGAGCTGATTCAGTGTCTGTTCTCTTTCATCATGTCCGCCGCCCATACCGGTGCCTCTTCTTCTTGCTACAGCGTCTATTTCATCAATAAATACGATGCAAGGGGAATTCTTCTTTGCTTCCTCAAAGAGATCTCTAACTCTGGATGCACCTACACCAACAAACATTTCAACGAAATCTGAACCGGATATGGAGAAGAATGGTACCCCCGCTTCTCCTGCCACTGCTTTTGCAAGAAGTGTTTTACCTGTTCCTGGAGGTCCCACAAGAAGTACACCTTTGGGAATTCTTGCTCCAACCTGAATATATTTTTTAGGGGATTTTAAGAAATCAACAATTTCCTTTAACTCTTCCTTCTCTTCGTCAAGACCAGCAACATTTTTAAAGGTAGTATTCTTATTCTCTTCGGTGGTCATTTTTGCTCGACTCTTACCGAAATTCATTACCTTACTGTTACCACCGCCAACGGATGCTTGATTAGATAAAAAGGAAAACAGGACAATAATTACGATCAAAACCAAGATATAGGGTAATATCGATAATAGAATATTTTCTTTCGGTATATCATTTGTGGTAAAGTATATACCTTTTTCATTTGCCAGGGATATAATTACATTTACATCCGGTGCCGGAAATGATTTTTCACTTTCATTTGCCAATGTAACTACGACATTACCAGTTGGTCTTTCTCTATTAAGCTTTATATCAATGTTTTTGACATTGCCTTCCTCTACGTCCTTCATAAACTGACCATAGGAATATTCATCCGAATTATTGAAATCAATACTTTGAGATAATAATACTGTTGCTAATGCAATCAGAAGAATAACGATATAGAAACCATATCCTTTCATCTGTTTCCTCACTGAACAACCTCCTTTATTGTGTATACTTTTATGTTATTTTGTTACTATTCAGAACCAATTAAAATATATGGAAATTAGCTGTGAAAGCTTGCTTTCTAAAGATAATTTTTATATATTCCTGTTTGGCGAGAGCCAAACAGCGAGGAAACCGCAGGTTTTCGAGCTTGGTTCTGGGTATTTACAATTCTTCACTGCATTTACTGCTCAACAACACCAACGTATGGTAAATTTCTGTAGTATTGATCATAGTCAAGTCCATAACCTACTACAAACTCATCTGGGATAACAAAACCTACATATTTTACGTCTACATCGGTAACACGACGATCCGGCTTATCCAGCAAGGTACAAATGGATAAACTTCTTGGTGATCTTGTTGCAAGTAAATCCATCAAGTAAGATAATGTATTTCCAGAATCAATAATATCTTCAACAATCAGAACATCTCTATCCTGAATGGATTCATCTAAGTCTTTTAAAATTCTTACTCTGCCAGAGCTCACTGTACCACTTCCATAGCTAGAAACAGACATAAAGTCCAAGGTTACAGGAATAGTTATTCTCTTAGCCAACTCACAGCTAACAAATACACTTCCCTTTAGAATACAGATAAGATGTATGCTTCTGCCTTCAAAATCCTTGCTGATCTGTTCTGCTAATTGGCGAATTCTTTCATTTACCTGTTCTTCCGATAACATAACCCTTACTTTATCTTTCATCTTACATTTCCTCCAAATCAATCATTTTTATCAATAGTATTTTCGTGGTGGTCTCCTCCACTTTATATTTTTCACTCATTCGGTCACCATAACCGATAATCCACATGATATGGTTACCATCCGCTATAAGTACCAAAGAATCTCTCTGCTGCTTTGGTATTTTATGATCAATAAAATAATCCTTAAGCTTTTTTCGTCCGCCGAGAGCGTTAATTTGAATAAAATCGCCCTCTTTTCGACCTCTGACCTCAACAGCATTCTCTATTTTATCATAATCAAACCATTTGATACAACTATTTTTCGGTATTACCGTGTTTTTTTGATAGCTGATAATTTCAGTAATTATCCTCTTGCCTTGTGGTTTTAAATCTATACTGCCTGGTATTAAAAGCTTCTGCGGGCTAATTGCCTCCTTGTTGTTCGTTTCTATGCTCTTATCTTGTTTATGATATATTAATATCTCTTCATACCCACGTTCTGCAACCATACCATAGGGCAGATGCACGCTTCTTCCGACTTGTTTCTGTAATAGAGTTAGTACAGCATCAATATGCTTTGACTCTAAATCCTTTAAATTCCCTACAAGCTTCTCAAAAGCGTTACGAAGTATTCCTTTTTGGAGTATTGGTACAGTCTCTTCAAATTCTTTTAACTTTAGCCTAAACTCAAATTCACCTTCAATTATACAGTTTCTATAGCTAAGTTTAACCTGTTCCTCAATAAACTCCTGTGCTTCTCTTAGTCTGCCTGCAGTTTCATAAATATTGCTCACCGCATTTTGATTAATTTCTGTCTTTGCATAGGTTAATATTCTGTTTCGAATTTTATTCCTAGTATAATCATCCGTTCCATTTGTAGAATCTGTTCGATATCGTAGCTGCTCCTCTTTTAAATAGTTTTCAATTTCACTTCGTTCTACACAATTTAACGGTCTAATAACTGTAATTTCTTCCTTATCTGTGGACAATTGTCGTATTGGAGCAATTCCCGACAATCCTTTTAATCCACTGCCACGAAATAGATGAAACAAAAAAGTTTCTGCATTATCATTTTTATTATGAGCCACTGCAATTTTATTACACTTTTGTCTATGACATACCTCTAAAAACGACTGATATCTCACATTTCTACCCGCTTCTTCTTCGGAAATTCCCTGTGAAGCCGCTATCTGTTTCACATTAAAAGAATAACTAAAACACTCCACCTTCATCCGATTGCAAAGTTCTTTCACAAAGGCTTCATCCTCATCTGCTTCTGCTCCACGCAGTCCATGATTAATATGAACAACAAACAGACTGATATCCTTGGAACCATACAGTTTTTGAAGCACAGACAAAAGACAGACAGAATCAGCGCCTCCAGATACACCGACGACAATCCTATCTCCTTTTTCAATCATATGAAATTGTTTGATGTTTTCTGCTATTTTATTTAACATTGTCTCCAACTTTACCCTTAGTAAACAGTATGCAAAAGATTAATAGTATCATAACCTTTTTATTTTTATATTTCAACTATATTTCAAACAATATAAGACAGTAAGTCGTTTCTCCTGTTATGAACTGAACTACAACAGGTAAACTAATTTACATGCCTGTTATCTATTTTAACCACATTCCTGCTGTTATTACAGTCATATCGTCTTTTGGCACATAATTCGTCTCTGCTAAGGTCTTTTCCAGAATTTTATTAGCAATTTCCTGCGGGTTATTGCTCTTTAGTTCGAGAATCAACTGTTCCATATAAGCTTCCTTATTTTCCTCTTTAATACAATCGAGAACACCATCCGTTACCATGATTAGAATATCACCCTCATATAGCTTCTTTGTTACCGTATCATAGTCCACGCTTTTTAACATACCTATTGGAAGCGTTGTGGAGGTAATAG
>JAFACO010000142.1 GCA_023425485.1 Bacillota bacterium | reverse complement strand
CACGTACGCAGGATGCGTATTTACCGGAAATGACAATCACGAACCTTGGATTAAACATACCGGAAGATATCTATATCGATAAGAATAATATGATGTACATTGCAGACTCCGGTAATGCAAGAGTAGTAAAGTACTCAATTAATAGCGGAGCCACGGTGGACATATTAACCTATGAGGGAATGTCCAATCCGAAAAGCATCTTTGTTACCAAAAAAGGAGACCTTTATGTAGCGGATCCCAGTGCAAAGCTGGTATTCCGTTTTGATAAGAATTTTAATTTTATTGAATCCTTTGGAAGACCGGAATCGCCAAGTTTTGCAGATACCAAATATGAACCCTTAAAAATTAGTGTTGATAACAGCGGTAATATGTATATCGTTAGTGAAGGTGTATATAACGGCGTAATTCAATTGGGTCCTAATGGTGATTTCTTAGGCTATTTTACAGTTAATAAGACAAAGCTGTCACTGGTTCAGGCAATTCAGAATGCTATTTTTACCAGAGCACAGTTGGAGAACCTGGTGGCAAGAGTACCCACTACATTCTCTAACATATTCATAGACAGTGACAATATCGTTTATACAACAACAATGGGTACTCATTCGGACGGTTTGAAGAAGCATAACACCGCCGGTGGTAATGTATTGAAGGATCAAGACTGGGTTTCCGATGAGATGACGGATGTTTGGGTAGATGATCAAGGCATCATGTACACCAGCGAGAACAGTGGTTACATCAACATCTATTCCAGTGCAGGAGAATTAATATTTAACTTTGGTGCTTATGTAATTGATATGGATGTATCCGGTTACTTCTCAAGATTGCCGGCTATCGCAGTAGATCAAAACGGTATTATATGGACGGCAGATGGGGATAAAGGATATTTGCAATCCTTCAAACCTACCGAATATGCAGGGAAGATGTATCAAGCCATGGGCTTATATGAGAAGGGATTGTATCAGGAATCTCTGGAGAAATGGAATGAGGTTTTAAGATTAAACCAGATGTCGGTGCTGGCACATAATGGTGTAGGTAAGGCCTATCTCCACGCGGAGCGCTATGAAGAGGCCATGGAACATTTTAAAGTATCCGGCGACCGGGACTATTACTCAGAAGCCTTCTGGGAAGTACGAAACACGTGGATTCAAGGTAATCTGCCACTAATCGTAGGAATCCTGGTGCTGATTTATCTGACTAACTTTTTAATTCGAACGTTCGATAAGAAGCGTAAGGTTAAAAAAGCTAAAAAAAATCTGGAGAGTAAATTATTAAATCTTCCGATTTTGGGTGATACGTTATATGCCTTGAAAATACCAAGACACCCCTTTGACCGCTTTTATGATATAAGAGTAAGAAAGAAGGGGACAGCAACAGGTGCAACCATACTCTACCTACTGCTCTTTCTTGTATTTATGACTTATACCGTAGGAAAAGGCTTTATCTATCAATATACTGCGGTTGAGGATATGGATATTAACGCAGTTGTAATAGGTTTCTTTGCGATTATTGGATTATTCGTGATCTGTAACTACCTCGTAACCTCCATCAAAGACGGCGATGGCAGTTTTAAACAGGTATATATGATACCTGCCTATGGTTGCATTCCTTACCTGTTATCCATGGCATCCATTACAATTTTATCCTACTTCCTAACCTATAATGAGTCCTTCCTGTTAGGTGTGATTTTATATATCGGTATTGTATGGAGCTTAATCTCTATCTTCTTAGGATTTATGACCGTACATGATTATACAGTGAAAGAAACGATAGTCAGCTTGATTATTACGGTGGTATTTATGATTGTAGCAGCGATTCTGATATTAGTAATTATCATTATGTGGGGAGAGTTGTGGCAATTTATTAAAACAGTTGGAAAGGAGATGGCACGAAATGTACTTAATTAAAAGCAAGAAGCGCGTTCTATTGCTATTATTTATAATCCTGACTGTGGGAGCAGTCTCCTTCGGTTACGTTAAGGCTGAATATCTACCTACCAGCAGAGATACAAAGCTGCCTCCGGATAAGGTAAGCTATGATATTGTAAAGGTTGATGAATTTGAGAAACTATATGAAACAGATACCTTGATTTATTATTATCGTGAGGATAGAGATGTTATTGCGATTAAGGATAAACGCTCGGATTATACTTGGAAGACGGGTTTGGATATCCCTTTTGGCGCAGATATTAATCAGCAGGTAATGGATGCCGAAACTCCGGAGGAAGCATTGGAGCTTGCGATTCCACTGGAAGAAGGTATGAATACCACATATACGGCAATATCCAATTCCATATTGACGGTAGAGTATTTTGAAGAGGGTGTCATCAAGAATATATCCTCGGCATCCAAGGATATGGTTGAATCTGAATTGCTCACTCTGAATGACAATCCGGCTACCAGACGTTTAGATGTAAATTTTCAGAACATCGAGGTTAAAGTTTCCGTTTATATTACCTTTGATGAGGACTCTATTCATTATGAGATAAAGAACGAGGATATCAAGGGAAAAGGAATTGGAACTGTGATGGCGTTTGACATTACCCCATTCCTTGGTGCCAGCGGTGGTAAGACGAAATATTATAATCCTGATACCGAGATGTATGATATTATCGAAAATAAATATATGACACCTGGTTATATCTTAGTTCCCGATGGCAGTGGTAGTTTAATCCGTTTCCAGGATAACAACGCTTCCTTCTCCATGTATTATGGTGATGTGTATGGCGAAGATCCGGCACAGAATACTTATTATGGAGAAACTTTAACGGATGCATTGCCTTTAAAGGATCCGGTTATGCCGGTTTTTGGTGTCGCTCATGGTGATGGTCAGGCTGCTTTTGTGGCTTATGCCGACAGTGGGGCCGAGTATATGCAGATCGTTGTTAGACCGGAAGAAAATCTAACGGCCTATAATTACGTATACCCTAGATTTGTCTTCAATACGAATTATTATCAGGTATACAATAAAAAAGGTGATGGTTATTTCACACTGATGGAGCAACCCAATGAGTTGAACATAAAGATGACCTATACCTTCCTCGCAGGGGATGGTTCTGACGGAACACCTGCTGCTGATTATACAGGAATGGCAGCAATATATCGCGAGCATCTGATCAATGAGGGAATTTTAACAGAGATATCTGCTGCAGCAAGCTCGAACATACCCATTCGTCTGGACTTTATTATGTCAGATTCCAAGAAGGGTATTGTAGGCACGGATGAAGTTGTTGTTACCTCTGTAAACGATGTAAGCAAAATCTTGAATTCTGTGATACAGAATACTGGGATAACGAATATTAATTCCGGTTTGTATGGCTGGCAGCAGGGAGGAGAGACGATAGCGGAACCTGACTCCGGGAATTATTATCGTAAAATAGGCAGTCAAAAAGATTTTAAGGAATTATTCCAGGAAATGTCTGAATTGGGTATAGATGTTTCCTACGCCAGAGATTATAGCACAATAAACAAAGAAATGATGAGCTATCATAACAATGCGGCAAGACATGTAAATTCCTGGTACTTAGAATTAAGCAAGATGTATGTACTGCCTGCAAATACTCCGGTATACCTGTTTGGTTATGCAACACCCAAGAAAAGCTCACAATGGTTTAATACCCAACTAAAGAGATTCTCTTCCTATTCAGAGTCCCTGACCGTTGGTGGTATGTCCAACGTATTACTTAGTAATTATAATACAAACGGAGTAGAGACTACGGTAGCAGAAGCCATAGCACTATATCAAAAGACCTTTGAGGAAGCGAAACAGAAGGTTAAGCTGAATTTTGAGACACCGAATATGTATCTGTGGAAGTATACGGATCGTTTCCTTCAGACTCCTGTGGGAACCTCACAGTATGTATATGAAACAGACGCAGTGCCATTCTTACAAATGGTATTAAACGGTACGATGGAGGTTTATGCACCTTATTCCAATTTCTCCTTTTATACACAATCGGATATTTTAAGAATGATTGATTATAATTTATCGCCTTCCTTTATCTTATCCGAGGAACCCTCTCATTTGCTGGCTTCCACGCCATCTGCTGATTTATATACTACGGAATATAATCAATATGAAAGTCTGATACAGAATGTGTATTCACAGGTAAATGCAGCATTAAGCCAAGTAATAGGATATAACTGGACGGGAAGAACGGTACTGGAAAGTGGTGTGATAATCAATACCTATCAGAAAGGTTCGGAGCAGAAAGAAATAATTATTAATTACACAGATGCCAGTGTTACCTACAATCAGACGACTGTTGCACCTCTAAGTGCATCTGTAATTACCTTGGAGGGGGTGCAATAGATGAAAACAAAGAAAATGAACAAGAAAAAGTTGACATCCTTCGGGCAGAGACAAAATCGACTGGGTTATATGTTTATGTTACCTTGGATTATCGGTTTTGGAATTTTTACGGCGATACCTTTTATTGCAACGATATATTTAAGCTTCACGGAAGTAAGGCAGACGGTACTTGGCTTTAAGATTACCTGGATTGGTCTGGGAAATTACTTTATGACATTTTTTGAAAATGTGGAGTTCGTACCTGCCCTACTGCAATTCTTAAGTATGATTATTCCTTACACCTTTGTAATTGTAGTTCTGTCCTTCATTTTGGCATACTTACTAAACCGTATTACATTTTTGAGAGGCTTACTGCGTACCATTTACTTTTTACCAGTAATTATTATGTCCGGTCCTGTAATGTATCAGCTTATTGACTCCAGTTCCAGAGGGAGTGAAGGAGAGTCAGTCAGACAATTTACAGATATTTTTATTGTACAGATGATTGCTATTTATTCACCGGATTTAGCAATGATGCTGATTGGAATATTTCAGCAGCTGTCCATTATCCTATGGTTTACGGGAATTCCTATTATACTTTACATTAATGGCTTGCAAAAGATAAATTACAGCTTGTTTGAGGCTGCTTCCATAGACTCGGCCAATTCCTGGCAGATTTTATGGAAAATAACAATCCCGATTATTAAGCCTATTGTACTGGTGGTAACAATCTTTACCATCGCTAATATTGGTACCTACTCCATTAATCCGGTATATGATCTAATTAGGAAGGCAACGGAAAATACCAGTGGAGGCTTGGGAATCGCTGCTACCTATGCTTGGATTTATAGCTTTGTTGTACTGCTGTTAATCGGAATCGTATTCCAGCTCTTTCGGAATAAAGAAAAGAGAAGGAGGCATTATTAAGAATGAAAGAAAAAACATATAAGAAACCCGGAAGGTCCCATATCTGGAATTATATTAAAAAATTAATAAGGATTAAGAAATTCCATGCCTTCTTAAAGTTGTGTATCTACTTTGTACTGATTTGCATCAGCTTTATTTATTTGCAACCCATAATTAAAATGATTGCTATGTCTTTCATGTCCTATAAGGATGTTATTGATCCTTCCGTTGAATGGTTACCCCAAACACCTTCCATTAAGAATTTAATTGTTGCTGGAAAGGTTCTGGATTTAAAAACAACCTTATTGAATTCTATATGGTTTTCTGCTTTAATGGCAGTAGGACAGACGATTGTATCAGCCCTAACCGGATTTTCCCTCTCCAGATTTCAGTTCAGGTTTAAAAA
>JAFACO010000188.1 GCA_023425485.1 Bacillota bacterium | reverse complement strand
CACCACCATACAATACTAGCTTGTCCTGTTCTTTTTCAAGATTCCCAATCTCATCCACCAGAACTTTATATACCTGATAGCTGCCTTCTTTCCCCACGTAGCTTTTAATCAGGTCAATGGCTCCTTCATAATCATAGCCAATTGTTAAGGTTCTAGCTTTTTCAATCAGATCCTGCCGGTCTTTCATTTCTGTTCTAAGTCTATCCTGTTCCTCTTTGGCAGCCTGCTCTGCCGGGGATAATTTCTCATTATCTTCCTTATGTATAAGTTCTCTTTCTTCATCTGCAAGTTCCTGTTGTTTATCCTGCCAGTATAAATAAAAGCGATAACCACCAAATAAGAGCACAACTATAAAGATCTCAAGAATCAAGATAATTGTTACTTTTCTAGGCTTCTTTTTCTTTTTTATCCGTTGTGTACTTTTATTCTCTACCATTGGATACACCACATTCCCTTGAAACTATAATAATTATCTTTTATCATTTACCTTTTCTATTATTATACTTTGTTAAAGTAAATTTCTCAATGATGTAGTTTCTATGCTTTTCGAGCCAAAGCTTCATAATATGGCAAAAATCCTTATTGCTCAGCCACAGCTCAATTTTGCTTCACTATATCTTTCCTTAAAAAACTGTAGCAAAAACATATTGTAGAGATAGGTAACAAGTATTATAATTAGCTGTCATCTAGTTTACGTTATAAGTTTTATGTAAAAGGAATATTATTATTGGTTGGTTACTTAAGAGATTTATTTATTAATATGACAATATTGATTAGTTTTATCAGCATTGCCAGTCAAATGTTACGAAACAAACATTTTTATGACAAGCCTGCTATAAAAACTAAAATTATCATGGGTCTTATTACAGGTGCTTTAGGTTGTGTATTAATGTTTTTTAGCGTGAGAATAACAGACAATACAATTCTTGATTTTAGAAATACTGCTATTATCCTATCTGCCACCATGGGCGGAACCATAACTGCTCTTCTCACTGGCAGTATTATTGCGCTATTTCGTCTACTTTACTTTGGCGTTAATCATTCTTCTATTATCGCTGTGATTGTTGCAATATCAATTACCTTAAGCTGTTCCTTCATCTGTAAATGTCAGCTAAAGCATTATATAAAATGGCTGCTACAGACAGTTATGATTATTGCAATACCCTCAGCTGCCTTGTTTCATCTACTTGGTTCCAGGCAGGATTTTGGCATAATAATTTTGTCCTATGGTATTTCTCAAGGTATTGTATCCGTTATAACATATTCCTATGTAAATTATAGTCTTTCTGCTATCAAACTCTTTCAAAAACTTAAAAATGAATCCAGCAAAGATTATTTAACTGGCCTGGATAATGTAAGGCAGTTTGATTTAATATTAAATGAACTTGTAATGAAGGAATATAAAGCAAAGAAAAGTATTTCCTTTTTAATGATAGATATAGATTTTTTTAAGAATGTCAACGATACCTATGGCCACGTTCAAGGGGATACTATATTAAAAGAACTAGGCTTAATTTTACTAAATTATTGCAGACCCAAGGATCATGTTTTCGTAATGGCGGGGAAGAGTTTTCTTTATTATTAGCCAACTGCTCAAACAATGAAGCACTAGCTATTGCTGAAAGAATTCGAAGTCAGGTGGAACACCAAACCTTTCATCTCCTAACTGGAGAACAGATAAAGATTACGATTTCCATTGGAGTAGCTACTTATCCTGAAACTGTGAAAGATCTTAGAAGACTACATGAGAAAGCAGACAATGCCCTTTATGAGGCGAAACGTACCGGAAGAAATAAGGTTTGTAACTGTGGACTATAAAAATAAGGGGTACAGCAACGCTGTTCCCCTTATTTTAATTTTATTAATTACTTATTAGTTAAATACTTCTCAATATTTTCAAGTGCAACTTCCTCATCCGGTCCATCTGTTGTAATGGATACTGTATCTCCGGCAGAAATACCCATGCTCATCATACCCATAATGCTTTTTGCATTAACATGCTTATCTTTGGTGGACACATGTATACTGCATTCATACTGGCTTGCCACTTGTACAAGTAATGCAATTGGTCTTGCTTCTAATCCGTTTGGGATGTTAATTAAAATTTCCTTAGTTATCATGACTATTTTCCTCCTTATGCTCCCGCAATTGATCTGCTATCATGCTTAATTTCCGCAACCTGTGATTAACTCCGGATTTACCTATGGTCGGTGTAAGCATTGCACCCAATTCCTTGAGTGAGGCTTCCGGATATTCGACCCGTAGCCTTGCAATATCTTCTAATCCATCTGCCAGATCACTAAACCCTACATTATCTCTAATAAATATAATATCGTCAATCTGCTTTGATGCAGCAGCTACTGTCTTACTGATATTCGCAGCTTCACAGTTTACCTGTCGATTAATTGAGTTACGCATTTCCTTAAGTATTCTCACATTTTCCAAATCCATCAATGCTACATGAGCTTCCATGACATTAAGCAAATCAACTATTTGAGAACCTTCTTTAATGTAAACAACATAACTTTTTTTGCGTATCACGATCTTTGCATCAATAGAAAAGGCTTGAATCATATCTCTAATCTGTATTGCCTTATCATTTGTAGGTGAAACAATCTCCAAATGATAAGCTTTTTTGGGATCACTCATTGAGCCAGACGATAAAAATGCGCCACGTATATATGCTCTTTTACAACATGAATTCTGAGTAATCAACGGATCCGTTACTTCGTTTAGCACTTTCCTATTTTTTTCTGTCAGTGTCTTATCAACCTCTGATGCTTTCTCCCCATTGAAAGTTTCATCAAAGTGCAGTTTTGTTGCATGCAAAATCTTGTCCACATACTCTGGTTTATGAATTACCAAAGTATAATTACGATTGTCATTTGCATTGCTATTAGTTTTGACAGAAACATCAATATTTATATTAAATGTTTTTTTTATTAATGTAAAGTACTTTCTTGCAACAACTAAATTTTCTGTCTGCAACCTCAATTGATAGTTCGGAGCTACTCCTACAATTCGACCTTCGCTGGAAAGAATTGCTGCCAACTCCGCTAATCTGCAATGTCTGGCACTGCTTAGTTGATGAGAAAGCTCTTCCTTTACGTCCATCGAAAACGACATAACAATCACCTACTATCCTTTTCAATATCTCTATGTTCCAATTTTATTCCATACTCTGAACGACTTAATCGAATTGCTAATTCGTTCACTAGAGTAACCGAACGGTGCTTACCCCCTGTACAACCAATACTAACAACTAACTGATTCTTTCCTTCTACGATATAATTCGGTATTAGAAATAACAGCATATCCTCTAATTTATTTACAAACTCAAGTGCCGACTTAGATTCCATCACATAATCTCTTACTGGCTTATCATTGCCGGTTTGCTTCTTTAGTTCCGGTATGTAGAAAGGATTTGGTAAAAATCTTACATCAAAAACCAAATCGGAATCTACCGGAATACCGTATTTAAAACCAAAGGACAAAATAGTAACAAAAAAATTACTGAATTTCTCATCATCCAAATAGATTTTATTAATCTGTGCTTTTAACTCACGTATCAGCAAATGGCTGGTATCAATGATTACATCTGCTTTCTTACGAAGAAATTCAAGCCTTTCCTGTTCGAGAGCAATTCCCTTTTCTACCCGTCCCATGCCGGATAAAGGATGGCTCCTTCTGGTTTCTTTATATCGTTTTACGAGTACTTCTGGAGAGCAATCAAGGAAAAGAACTTCATATTTTACATTTGATCGCTTAAAATCCAGCAATACATTATCCATTTCCTTTAACGCTTGTCCGCTGCGAATATCGATACCTAATGCCACTTTGGATTGATTCCCTTGGATAATTAAGCGTACAAATTTCTTCACCAGCTGAATTGGAAGGTTATCTACACAGAAATAACCTGCATCCTCCAGCATCTTTAAAACGGAGCTCTTACCTGCTCCTGACATACCTGTGACGATTACGAACCTCATGCACCCCTCCATTATTTTACCTGGCGGCATCCTTCTTCAACCCGTAAATAATACTTTCTTAAAATTTCTTTCTGTTTATTCTTTCTAACTTAGAATGACAATATTCTTCCTAATAACATCACATCATACATGATTATTATTAATTATATTTCTCCCAAAAATTTAACTTCTGGCTCTAATCTGACATCAAATTTCTCATCAACGATTCGTACAACATCCTCAATCAGCGCGAGAAAGTCTTTGGCAGTGGCATTGTCCTTATTAATCACAAAACCACAATGCTTTTCTGAAACTGCAGCTCCGCCTACCTGATAACCACGTAGTCCTGCGTCACCGATTAATTTTCCCGCAAAATTGCCCGGCGGTCTTTTAAAGGTGCTGCCTGCACTATATTGCTCCAGGGGTTGTTTTTCACGTCTCTGACGATTTAAATCATTCATTTTCTGTCTTATCTGTTGCTGGTCTCCTTTATTAAACTGCAGATCAGCCTCAAGAAGAATATAATTCTTGGTTTGCAAAACGCTGGTACGATAGCCTAACATCAGTTCTTCCAAATTAAGCTCTATTACCTGCCCAGCTTCATCCATCACTCTGGCACCTGTTAAGCATTGCTTCATTTCACCGTCATAAGCACCAGCATTCATGGTTACTGCTCCACCTAGTGTTCCAGGAATTCCAGAAGCAAATTCAAAACCGGTTAAACTTTGTTCAGCTATCACATTTGCAAGCTTGGATAGAAGCACTCCCGCCTGTGCTGTCACTTTACCATCTTCTGAAATATTAATAGACGAAAATTCATTGCCCAGCTTTATAATTACACCACGATATCCTAAATCGGAG
>JAFACO010000024.1 GCA_023425485.1 Bacillota bacterium | reverse complement strand
ATATAGGATTCTTCGTTGCACTGGTTTTAAGCCATCACGAACATCCGGAAGTGCTCTTGCTAAGATTACGCTCATCGCGTAGTCACGAAAGCTATTTTTCATCTCTTCAGAAAAATCCATCTGGATGATCTGATCGGTTGTCTTTTTCATTTATAGGAACCTCCATACCATTCGGCATTCATATTATCAATCAATAATTAAATATCAACCTTTGCATATTTTGCTTCTTCCATAATGAAGCTGCGTCTTGGAGGTACATTACTACTCATTAACAAAGAAGTAACTTCATCTGCTTCGACGGTATCACTGATGGAGATTTGAGCTAATATTCTGGTTTCCGGGTTCAAGGTGGTTTCCCATAGCTGATGGGCATCCATTTCACCTAAACCTTTGTAACGTTGAAGGTTTAATATCTTATGATCATCCTTCTTGCGGAATTTTTCAAGTTCAAAGTCATTGAATAAATAATCGGATTTTTTCGACTTCTTGCCCTTTGCAGTAGTTTCATATTCTACTTTATATAAAGGAGGCATACCTTTATACACTTTACCCTCCAGAACTAGTTCAGGCATAAAGCGATAGAAGAAGGTTAGTATAAGGGTGCTGATATGTGCTCCATCGACGTCAGCATCGGTTAATATAATAATTTTATCATAGTGAAGCTTTGTTATATCAAATTCATCTCCAATACCACAACCAAAAGTTGCAATCATGGATTTAATTTCGTTGTTTACTAATATTTTTTCCAGAGTAGCTTTTTCAACATTAAGTATCTTTCCACGAAGCGGAAGAACAGCCTGTGTACGGCGGTTTCTAGCAGTTTTAACAGTACCGCCCGCAGAATCACCCTCTACGATATAAAGCTCACATTCCTCTGCCTTTTTGGAGGAACAGGAGGCTAACTTACTTCTGGTATCTACATCGTTAAGCTGCTTTAATACGGCAGTACGTGCCTTGTCACTAGCTCGTCTGGCATTAAAGGACTTTAAGGAATTCTCAAGGATACTCTTTAATACTTCTACGTGTTTATCAAACCAACGCTGTGATTCGGTTGAAAATACCTCATCTACTGCACTTTTTGCATCGGTATTACCAAGCTTGGTTTTGGTTTGTCCTTCAAATTGAGGATCAGGATGTTTAATGGAGATGATTGCCACAAGACCATTACGGATGTCCTTGCCATCAAAATTCTCATCCTTGTCCTTCAATACATTCAGCTCTCTTGCATATTGATTCATAACACGGGTCAATGCTGTTTTAAATCCAGTTACCAGAGTTCCGCCATCAACAACGTTAATACGGTTACAGTAAGCGTTAATTTGTTCTGTATAACTGTCCGTGTACTGCAGGGCTATTTCCACCTCAATATCTCCGCTTTTTCCCTCGAGATATACCGGTTCTTCATGAATGGTTGCCATTTCACGAGTAAGATAGGACACAAAGGATTTAATACCAAATTCTTCTTGATAAGTTTTTGAAGTTCCAGAGATCTGATCATTAAACTGAATTAATATATTCTTATTTAAAAATGCAATTTCTTTCAGCTTCTTATGTATAATCTCTGCCTTGAATTCTACAGTTTCAAAAATTGACTCATCAGGATAGAACGTAACCTTAGTACCAGTGTCTGATTTATTACATTTTCCCACCACAGGAAGAAGTCCTTCTTCCAAAGCAACGGTAGGATGTCCACCATTAACATATTCATCTCTATATATTTTGCCGTTGCTGCGAACCTCTACTATCATACGCTTGGACAGGGCATTTACTACTGAGGCACCAACACCGTGCAGACCACCGGATACCTTATAGGCAGAGCCCCCGAACTTTCCTCCGGCATGTAAAATTGTATATACCACACGAACAGTGGGTATCTTCTTGGTGGGATGAATGTCAACAGGAACCCCTCGCCCGTTGTCACTTATTTCAATTCCGCCATCTTTTAATAAAGTAACATCTATTTTTGTACAATAACCTGCCAGATGCTCATCAATACCATTATCTATAATCTCCCAGATTAAATGATGAAGACCTCTGGGGCCGGTACTACCGATATACATACCGGGACGCTTTCTTACTGCTTCCAGGCCTTCCAGGACGACGATTTGGCTTCCGTTATATTGTTCCATGATGAAAACCCCTTCTAATATTATTTTTTCCTCTAGGATTATAACATAAGTTGTTAAAGATTTCTACTTTATTTGCAATCATACGTTCGGACTAATCCATAGATAATAGGAAATTGGAAGAAAAATAAAAAAACATTTGAAAAAAACGTAGAATGATGTATAATAGGGAACATTAATTATTAATTATAACTATTCATAAACATTTGCCCCCTCGAAGCTGAGCTACAGGGGGAATTCTTTAAATATAGCGAAATTAAATAAATTGTCAAAATTAAATCTTACAGCATAAAGTATAATTATGCATAAATGTGATTTAAAATAGGAAGGGATGAGCGACTCATGAACATGTTTCGTTATGAAACTCATCTACACACCAGCGAGGCCAGTGCCTGTGCTACCTATACAGCAGCTCAGCATGTGAATAGCTATAAGGCAGCCGGTTATGAAGGTATTGTTGTTACAGATCACTTTTTTAACGGGAATAGCTGTGTGCCAAGAAATTTACCCTGGAATGAGCGTGTAGAACGGTTTTATAAGGGTTATGAGAATGCAAAAATGGAAGGAGACCGTATTGGTCTTTCTGTCTTTTTTGGCTGGGAAGCTACTTTTGATACCACTGACTTTCTAATATATGGACTTGATAAAGAGTGGTTGTTGGAGCAGCCAGATATTTTATCCTGGTCCATGAAGGAGCAATATCAGAGAGTACATGAGGCAGGAGGGCTGGTAATTCATGCACACCCTTTTCGCATTCGACCTTATATTCATACAATAAGATTAGTTCCAGATTGTGTGGATGCAGTTGAAGCAATCAATGTTGGAAATAACAACAAGGAATTTGATCAGAAAGCCTATGATTATGCCCAAAAGCACAATTTTCCTATGACAGCAGGAACGGATGCTCATAGTAAGGAACCCTTTCACAGCGGAATTGAATTTCCTTATAAAATAAACAATATAGAAGAATTAATTTCTGGAATTAAAAATAAGAAACAAACCTTAATTACTCCCTGGTAGTTTAGAAGGTTGACAGATAAGAAGCCTTAGTCAGAAGTAAATAATAAATATATATTTAGAAAAAAGTAAAGACGGGAAAAGTTATTGATAGGAGGTCATTATGAAAACACCATTTGTTACGCCCCAACAACTGCAGGAAATAACAAAGCAGTATCCGACACCTTTTCACATCTATGACGAGAAGGGGATTCGTGAAAATGCAAGAAAGCTTAATCAAGCCTTTGCCTGGAATAAAGGGTTTAAAGAATATTTTGCAGTAAAAGCTACACCAAACCCTTACATCCTAAGTATATTAAAAGAAGAAGGCTGTGGTATGGACTGCTCTTCTATGACGGAGCTTATGATGTCAGAGGTAACAGGCTTTAGCGGAGATGATATCATGTTCTCTTCCAATGCAACACCTGCTGAGGACTTTATCAAAGCAAAAGAGCTTAATGCAATTATAAACCTTGATGACTTCACTCACATTGATTATCTGGAAAAGGTGGTAGGTATTCCAGAGAAAATCTGCTGTCGCTATAATCCAGGCGGGGTATTTAAGACCTCCAATGGCATTATGGATAATCCGGGAGATGCAAAATATGGCTTTACAAAAGAACAGCTGATTGAAGGATTCATAAAGCTGAAGGAGAAAGGTGCAAAAACCTTTGGTATCCATTCCTTCCTTGCAAGTAATACCACAACCAATGAATATTATCCGACTTTGGCGGCAATCTTATTTGAGCTGGCAGTTGAGGTTCGTGATAAAACGGGTGCGGATATAAAATTTATTAATCTTTCCGGTGGTGTGGGAATACCTTATAAACCAGATGCACCAGCAAATGATATTATGGAAATCGGTGAAGGTGTTCGTAAAGCTTTTGAAGAAATTCTTGTGCCGGCTGGAATGGGTGATATCGCCATTTATACAGAACTTGGACGCTTTATGTTAGCGCCTTATGGACATCTCATTGCTACAGCAATTCATGAAAAGCATATTTACAAGGAATACATTGGACTCGATGCCTGTGCGGTTAACCTGATGAGACCTGCTATGTATGGTGCTTATCACCATATCACTGTTGTGGGTAAAGAAAATGAACCCTGCGATTATAAATATGATATTACTGGGTCCCTGTGCGAGAACAATGATAAGTTTGCAATTGACCGAATGCTTCCAAAGATTGATATAGGTGACTTAGTGGTTATTCATGATACAGGTGCAC
>JAFACO010000021.1 GCA_023425485.1 Bacillota bacterium | reverse complement strand
CAAAAATCCTGTCATGATATGGATATCTTAGCTTGGCTGGTGGGAAGCGACGCAAAAAGAATCTCCTCCTTTGGTAATTTGACCTACTTTAAAGAGACGAATGCACCAGAAAATAGTGGTGTGAGATGCTTAAATTGTGCAGCTGCCGAGGATTGTAGATTTGATGCCAGAAAGGTATATCTGCCAATTCTTGGTGAATGGCCGGCAACGCAACTCTCAACGCTGCAGACAGAGGAAGGACTTTTAGAAGCCTTGGAAAACGGTCCATATGGGCGCTGCGTATATCGTTGTGATAATGATGTCTGTGATAATCAGGTAACCCTAATTGAATTTCAAAATGGAGTAACTGCCAGCTTTAATTTAAGTGCTTTTACAAATAAAATCAGCCGAACCATTAAGATTATGTGTGAACACGGAGAGATAAAAGGCGATGATTCTCTAAATACTATTGAGATAACACGTTTTTCACCAAATGCAGTGGAAACCTATGAAAAGAAAACGATATATCCTGGAACCGTCAGCGGCGGACATGGAGGAGGAGATCTTGGTTTAACTACGGATTTTATTAAGCTATTAAGAACAAGCAGTGGTTCCAGCAGGTCGTCCATTACGAAATCCGTGGAAAGCCATATGATGGCATATGCAGCAGAGCAATCCAGAATTAGCGGGCAAATTATTGATGTTGAGAATTTGAAATCAGAGATGAAAAGCCTGATCAAGAAAGAACGCAAAGAGTGTGGTGACATTAAATGAGAGTAAAAAAGGATAACGTACAAAAAAAGACTGGCTTTATTAAGGAAATAAAGCAAAATCGAATTTTATATCTAATGTGCTTACCGGCATTAGCTGTATTAATTGCCTTTTGCTATATTCCATTTACTGGTATCTGGATGGCATTCACTGATTTTAATGTTGTGGACGGTATCTTCGGAAGCAAGTTCGTAGGTCTTGATAATTTTAAATATTTCTTTGATGGCAACAGTACAGCCTGGAAGGTTACCATTAACACCTTGGTTATTAACCTCTTTTGCATTATCTTTGGTTTAATTGTGCCAATCAGTATCGCAATCTTCTTTAATGAGGTTAGAGGTAAACTCTTTAAAAAGCTTACACAAAGTGCAATGTTCTTCCCGTATTTTCTATCGTGGGTAGTGGTTGGAGCAATTATATACGGATTTTTTGCCAGAGATGTCGGACTGGTTAACGGTGTTCGTGAAATGCTTGGACTTGATCCCATTAGCTGGTACGCGGAACCAAAATACTGGAAAGCTATTATAATCTTTGCAAATGTGTGGAAATGGAGTGGTTACAATTCCATTATCTATATGGCTGCCATGTCCGGGTTTGACCCTTCCCTATTTGAAGCGGCAGAAATTGACGGTGCTAATAAAATACAAAGAATATGGTATTTGACCTTACCAATGTTGAAGTCAACAGCAGTAGTTTTAGTACTATTAAGTGTAGGACGTATCTTCTATGGAGATTTCGGAATGATTTACGGTATCGTAGGCAACAACCCGAGCTTGTCAGATGCGGTTTCGGTTATTGATACCTATGTATATTCCTCTATGAGAATATTAGGCTTCTCCTATTCAACCGCGATTGGTTTATATCAGTCCATCATGGGATTAATACTGGTAACCTTAGCGAATAAGTTTGCTAAGAAAATAAACGATGGAGAGGGGTTATTCTAATGAAAATAAAAATGTCCTTAAGTGATAGAGTATTAAAAACAATAGCCTACCTGTTCATGGGTTTGTTTGCACTAATCTGCCTCTATCCTTTAATTCTTACACTAAGTGTATCGCTGTCCTCTGAAAGAGAGGTAGCGTTGAAGGGATATTCCATAATACCACGGGATTTTACCTTTAATACTTACATTTATATTTTTGCACACAGCGGAGCGAAAATTTTAAAATCCTACGGGTTAACCATCTTTGTAACAGTGGTGGGTACCCTTGGAGCGTTACTTATTACAACCATGATGTCCTTTGCAATATCCATTAAGACGTTACGCTACAGAAATGTTATTGCATTTTTATGTAACTTTACTATCATCTTTTCTGCGGGTTTAATACCCTGGTATATCGTATGCGTAAAGTATTATGGCTTAAGAAACAGTGTGCTGGCATTGATTATTCCATCCATCTTCAGTGTATGGAACATGTTCCTGCTTCGAACTTATTTTTCGCACATTCCTCAATCTCTTTATGAGGCAGCAAAGATTGATGGAGCAAATTATTTTAAGATTTACTATAAAATTGCATTGCCATTATGTAAGACTGGAATATTAACGGTAGGACTTATGTATGCACTGCAATACTGGAATGATTGGTGGAATTCACTGATGTTCATCAATGAAAAGGCACTCTATACCCTGCAATACTATTTATACAACATTTTATCCAATGTAAATGCGATCAGTTCCGGTGTGATTCCGTCCGGTGCGGCAGCAAATATTACACTGCCGGCTGAAACGGTGAAGATGGCGGTAACGGTGATTACCATTGGTCCAATTATATTCTTGTATCCATTTGTTCAAAGATTTTTTATTAACGGTATTATGACAGGTGCTGTAAAAGAGTAGGATTGCTTTACACAGTAGCCAGTAAACTACCTTGAAGACTAGGATGAATGAGATAGTTATTAGTTAAGAAGTAGATATGAATTAAGAAGTAGTTATTGATTAAGGAATAGTTATTAACTAAGAAGTTGTTATTGATTAAGAAGCAGTTACAAATTAAGAAGTAGTAGTTTAAGATGTGGAGCAAATTTGCTTAACATAAATTAATTTTAACAGGAGGGTTTTATGAAAAAACAAAAACTATTAGTTATTGTATTAGTAATCTCCATGCTTTTGGGATTATTAGGTGGTTGCAGTCAAAAGAACGATGGCAAGGAAGCAGGCGATAAGACTAATCAAACAGGTGATACAGATACGAACAAGGATGAGGAGGCTTCCGGAAAGATTGAGACCTTAACAATTTTATATCCTGGAGATGAGTCAGATCGTATGTCACAGTTCATTGAGAATGAATTTAATGAAAAGATGGCAGCAGAACTTAATCTGAAAGTTGAAATGATTTTCGTTCCCTGGGATTCCTATTGGGAACAAAAAGATATTATGTTAGCAGCAAATGAACCAATTGATTTATATTGGGATGGGTTACCAAATCTTTCCCAGATGGTTAACGAGAAGCAGGCAATGCCTCTGGATGATTTACTTACACAGTATGGACAGGATTTACTTAAGGTTATTCCTATGAGTCATGTGCAAGGTGCAACAGTTAATGGCGAGATCTACGGTATTCCAACCTCTTATGCTTCCTCCTCCGGTATGTATCAATTCGTTACGGTACGTCAGGATTTAATGGATGAAGTAGGTATGACTGATCTTAACACACCAGCAGATTTAAAAGAGTATGCAACTAAGGTAGAAGAAAAGTATCCAGAGTTAAAAGGACCTGGAGATATTATCTTTAAACCTTTGACAAGATTTTTCCAACCAGAGCAGTATACCTTTGTAGCAAAAGAAGAAATGGCAGTCTATGGTGAGGATACCGGTAAAGTATATAGCTATTATGAAACAGATGCCTTCAAAGAAGTTGCAAAATTCAATAGAGATATGTTTACTTCAGGATTATATGCAGATGAATTATCCACGAACTACAACGAAAGAACTAACCGTATGCAGACTGGTTTATACATATGGACCGAAGGTTCTTTTGGTAAAGATACTGAAATCTCTGATGCAGTAAAAGCGAATGCACCAACTTCGGTATTAAAGAACTATATTTTAGCAGATGATAAGCCACGCTATATTACCGCTACTGGTGGAGAAGTTCTTTGTATTCCTTATACAGCTCCTAATCCAGAAGGTGCGATGAAATTCCTTAACTGGTTGTATTCTTCCCAGGAGAACTATTTATTTGCAATTTATGGTGTAGAAGGAACTGATTATGAGATGGTGGATGGAAGAATTAACAGATTAGTAACCAATGATTTCTTCTATGAGTGGATGTTCCGTAATAAAAACTACACTGTATTTACACCAAATGTTGATGATGCCTATATTGAGCAGTATCAGCACTGGGATGATGACGCAAAATTATCCAATGCAATTGGTTTTGTATTTAACAATGAAAATGTAAAAGAAATTGAAACAGCGGTATTTGAAGTATGTTCCAAGGATTTAGCACCAATTAGAAATGGTTTCGTAGATTTTGATGAGAATTATGATGCTGCAATTAAGAAGCTAAAGGATGCTGGAATGGACGAATATATTGCAGAAGTTCAGAAACAGTTCGATGAATTTATGGCAAATAAAAACAAGTAAATAAAATAAGCATATATATTTAGCATGAATATAACCGGACCACCTAAATGTAAAACTAAAGTAAGGTTAACTGTTTTATATTATGGTGGTCTTGTTATATCACGAAATAAAGGTATATCAAAATGACAGTAAATTAAACTGACAGTAAATTAAACTGAGAAAATAAGCAGTAACAAGGAGTAACCAATGAAAGAGCGAATTTTAGAAAATGAATACTGGTATGGAGCTTGTGTAAAATATGGATTGGATATGCCACTTCATGAAAAAAGTGAGTGTGAACTGGATTTTAGCAGTAATAACACACCGAATCAGGCAATGCCCTTTCTAGTATCCAGTAGGGGGAGGTACCTCTGGAGAGAGACTGGCTTCAAGATTAAATTTCATAATGGTGTAATGGAATTACCAGACGATGTTCTTTTGGAATCAGGGTATAGCAATCTAAAAGGTGCATATCTTGCTGGGATGCAGCAGCATTTCCCATTTCATAAGAAGACTCCTTCAAAGAATTTATTTCGTAAAAATATCTATTGCACCTGGATTGAATTAACCTTTTATCAGAATCAAAAAGATGTTCTAAAATACGCTCAAAGCATTCTTGATCATGGAATGCCGGCGGGTGTATTAATAATCGATGACGGTTGGTCTGAAAACTATGGTGATTGGAGATTTCATAGCGGGAAGTTCCCTGATGCAAAAGAAATGATTGCAAGACTGCATGACATGGGATTTGAAGTAATGCTCTGGATGTGCCCTTACATCACAGCAGATACTGTGGCTTATCGTGAGGCTTTAAAAAAAGATATTTTGGTAAAACAGGAAGATGGGGATACCTACATAGTGAAGTGGTGGAATGGATATTCTGCTGTTTTAGATATATCCAATCAGAAAGCACAGGAATGGTTGGGCGAGCAATTACAAGAGTTAAAGATATTAGGAGTTGACGGTTTTAAATTTGATGGTGGAGATAGTTTGCATTTTAGAGAGGATAATGTTACTGCGCTAAGTATTAGCCCCGATGAGCACTGCAATTTGTGGGCTGGGTTTGGGGAGCAGTTTGAATATAATGAATATCGGTCTGGTTTTCGTGCAGGAGGTTATGGTCTCCTACAGAGATTATGTGATAAAGATCATTGCTGGGGAGATAATGGAATTAACTCATTAATTCCTGACACCTTGCTACAAGGGGTGACTGGGCATCCTTATAGCTGCCCGGATATGATTGGCGGTGGTGAATACTTGAATTTTCAGGAAATGGAAGAATCAAATCTAGATCAGGAGTTGTTTGTGAGACATTGTGAAATTGCTTGTCTGATGCCAGCAATTCAATTTTCAGCAGCACCCTACCGTGTACTTAGTGAAGAAAACTTCAAAGCAATAAAAAGAAGTCTTAAGGTTAGAGATAAATACCTTGATAAGATTATGAATTGTGTTGATATGGCAGCAGAAACAGGCGAACCGGTGATAAGATATATGAGCTATGAATTCCCAGAAGAGCCGGTGGAAAGGATTATCGATCAATTTATGCTTGGGAATAACCTATTAGTAGCTCCTATTTACCAAAAGAATTGTACCGGAAGAGAGGTATATTTGCCAAAAGGAAGCTGGAAATTAGGAGATGAGAAGGTATTAAGTCAGGGTGAGAAAATATATAGGGAATCTAAGCCTGGATGTCCTTTGGTATTTGAGAAAATCTAGTTGCATCCAAAGGAAATATGTATAATAATATTCACATAGGTTTTCGTTAGACTGAATTCTTAAAAATAGGAACAGCATACATTAACTGAGGTGAATACATGGCAAACATAAAAGAGGTCGCTGAAGCTTGTGAAGTGTCTATAGCGACGGTTTCGAATATTTTTAATGGTAAAGGTCGTGTAAGCGAAGAGACCAAAGAGAGAATCATAAGAATTGCAAAAGAAATGAATTATGTTCCGAATATTATGGCTAAGAATTTAAAGCAGCGCAGATCGAATGTCATTGGTATCATCACGGAAGATCTCACGGTATTTAATAGCGTGGGAATCGTAGATGGTATTCATGAATTTCTGGAAGAGCAGGGATATTCCTTTCTGCTTGGTAACTTGAGATTATATAAAAAATATAACAATGACTTTTATCATAAAGAGGAATACCATCAGCAAGTGCAAGAGGAATTCAATATCATGAAAAGTGCGCAGGTTGCAGGTGTAATCTATGTCTGTGCCCATTGTCGTGAAATTAAGTTCTTACCTGAGATGGATCAGGTACCGGTAGCTATTGCCTATGGGTTTGCTAAAAATGACAGAGTTTCTTCTATTATATACGATGATGAACAAGCGGCCTATGATGTAACGAATGAAATGATCCGTAATGGACATCGTGAAATAGGTTTAATCATGGGTGATAAGTTAAGTATGCATACGAATGCCCGACTGAAAGGTTATCAGAGGGCACTTTATGACAATAGTATTTTGTTTAATCCTGGTTATATTTATGAGGGCGATTGGTCTAGGGAAAAAGGTCGGGATGCTGCCGAGAACTTAATAAAACAAGGAGTTTCTGCTATTTTTTCCATGAATGATGAAATGGCCGCAGGAGTATATGATTATGCTCATGAAACGAATCTGGTGATTGGCAAGGAACTTGCTCTGGTAGGCTTTGATAACCGTGAAATTTGTACGGCATTTTTGCCGGCATTGACGACGATGGCGATACCCCTAAGTGAGATTGGACGTAAGGCAGCAGAGTTGATTGTGAATAAGCTGGATGAGCAGGGAACCCGTGACGGACATCAGAATTATGTAAAATGTACCCTTGTAAAGCGTGATTCTGTAAATATTATAGAATAATGTTAGGCAAAAAGGAACAAAAAGCTATTTATTAGAAAGAGGGATTCTTAGAGCCTTTAGAATTATCTGCTATTAAAGAAAGAAGTACGAGAATTAGAATATTTTAATGATTTATATCTTAATAATAGCAACACCCATCGAAGAAGCTACCAATTTAAAAGTTGGCAACTTCTTCGATGTTTAATGTATTCTAGTAAGTGTGACAAGTACTATTCTGCCTTAAATCCAAAGAATACGGTCAGTCATCTTCAATAACATTTCAACAGGAGGCATCAAACTCTATAAACTGATAAAAGGTTCAGATATAGCTCTATTTCTGCTTTCAAAGACCAAGTGTACATAATAACAGGTATTTAACATGTCCTATGAAACTTACGCGGTTCTCGTTTATAATATTTGATCAACCTTTTAATTGCTTTACATTTAGGTGAGGGATCCCTTGATTTGTCGTAAAATAATCCTTCTAGATTTATAATTAAATTTATCCAAGAGGATTACTTATTAATTTTGCAGTCTCGAAACTCCAGAGAAAGGTCCTCTTCTACCGCACGCACCACAAGTTAATCCATTTGAACCCAAATAGTGACTACCTGATTCATAGCTATTACAGCCTGACCTTGTGCATACACGACGGTGCCGTGAAGAATCATAACTAGACCAAGAACCATAACTATGTCCCAGCGCATTTTTATATTTGTAAGTACACCGTTTACAAGTCTGGGCTGTTGTACAGGTTGCATCAGCACCAGGAGTATGCCCTAATGATGAACCATAGCTTTTATCACATCTTGTACAAATTTTAGCAGCAGTACAGGTTGCAGTACCACCGGTGTGACCAAGGGCAGATTGTAGCGTGGCACCGCATCTGGAACAAGTTTGAGGAGAAGTACAAGTTGCAGTAGAACCACCTGGTGTATGACCAAGAGGTTGACCATAGCTTTCATCACACCTTGTACAAACTTTTTTAGTAGTACAGGTTGCAGTACCACCGACATGTGATGCGTACGATCCATATCCTTCACCACAACGTGTACAAATTGCTTTAGAAGTGCAGGTTGCAGTACCACCAGTGTGAGATGAGCCTGGAGCTATATATGTGCTAGATACATAGTAACAGTCTGTGCAAGTTTTTGTCCAATCGCCCCCGTTTGTACATGATTGACCATAATATGCCCATTTTTGAACCCAGCCTGGATGTGTCTTTTTTTCAAAATAACCGCAATAATCAGTACAATAGCGATAGCAATACATTGGGTCATTATAACTTGCTTTCCAGGAACCCATTTGATGAGAGTCATTATCTTTTTGCTTATGGCAGATAGTACATTCCTGATAGTGTTGAGTAGCTGTATATTTCCATTGGTAATTATGATCAACAGAGCGCAATCCACCTCCGCAAACATCACAGGTTGTATCACAATCGTTCGTATATGTATGGTTTGGGGAATGAATATCATTATGATATCTACCAATACCATATTCAATAAATTCCAAATCGGTTAAAAGTGGATCTATCGTAAATAGTAGATCTTCAGAATATGAGCCATTAACAGTTGACCATGCTCGATGATATCTGTTAGACTTATCGATTGATTCCTGAATAAGTACCCCATTAACAAGTACCTTTTTATAGTCCGTTATCGTAAATTCACTATAATATAATCCTTGTTCGATTGTTGTTGACCCATCTGCAATTAATTTTACAACTGATAAAACAAACTGAGCAGCGTCTATAACTTTTGGTGCTTTTGTAGCAGCACCAAGTGGTCCAGTCACTAGAAGAAGTATTGCATCTAATGCTAAGTTTGCCGCAATATCCCAGACGAATACCATTTCTTCGTTGTAAATAAATTAATATAGAAAATCTTAGTTTAAAGTATAGAAGTAAGAAGTATAGCAATGAGGAGTATACCTAGCAGTATCAATATTATTGCATTTGGTATAGATCGACCTTTACGATCAAAAATAATATCCAATATATACAAAATAGCAATAAAAACAATAATGGATATATTATTAATAGTATAATCACTAAACCCAAATCGCTTAATACTGTGATATAAATCAAAACTACACTTTAATACTATAATTAAAAATATAAATTGAGTCCTAAAAGACATGCGGTGAGAACTCTTATTTGTATTTATCGTAATCTCTCCTTTCCACGGATATTGTTAAACTTACTATATTGTATTGAAATAAATCATATTATGTATAATAAATTAGATTCCAGTCGATTCCAATGTAAATATTGTAATATTATTTACTATTGATGTCAATATTTATAGGATATATTTGGAAATTATTAGTGTTTTTTACATGGTTGGTTTATATTTTCTTTGATTAGAATAAATAACTGTTTTGTGATTTATTGTAAAATTAAATTGAAATTGTATAAAATGCATTGATAAAACGTTATACCAATGGTTGTTAATGATAAAATAGCATAATAAAACTGGTAAGTATAAAAACTAAAAGTATTAAATAATTCTAATTAATAAATTAATATGTATATAAATATAAAAAATAAATAATAAGTATTGAAATAAATCAGAATATGTTGTATTATTTGCTTACAAGATAAAACGTTTAATCATAAAAATAAAGGAAAAACGCGCAGATGAATAAATTGACTATTATTCCATTAAATAAGATTAAAATACGAGATGACTTTTGGGATAGATATATTGGTCTTGTTAGGGAAGTGATTATCCCTTATCAATGGGACATACTAAATGACAAGATTGAGGGCATTGAAACAAGTCATTGTATACAGAATTTTAAGATTGCTGCAAAACTGGAAGCAGGTGAGTTTTACGGAGCTGTTTTTCAGGATTCTGATCTGGCAAAATGGATTGAAGCAGTTGCTTTTTCCTTGGCCTCCTCTCCAGATCAAGAATTAGAGAATAGAGTAGATGAAGTGATTGATTTGATTGCTAAAGCACAAAAGGAAGATGGATATCTTAATACATATTATACGATTGTGGAACCAGGGAAACGCTTTCAAAATCTAATGGAAGGCCATGAGCTGTACTGCGCTGGCCATTTCATGGAGGCTGCAGTAGAATATTACAAGGCAACCGGCAAAGATAAGTTAGTTCATGTTATGAGAAGATTTGCAGACTTAATCTGTGAGGAATTCTCAATACATAAAAATTCAAAAGGATATCCCGGACACCAAGAGGTGGAGATTGGACTTTATAAACTGTATGAAATAACTGGAGAAGTTCGCTATTTAGAACAAGCAAAGATGTTTTTGGATCGTAGAGGTGAGGAGCCAAACTATTTTCTGGAAGAGAAAAAAAGATCTGATTTTAAACATATCTTTGATGAATTTAAGAAATATGATGTTGCTTATTCCCAGTCTCATCTTCCCGTTAGAAAACAGAAAACTGCGGAAGGTCATGCTGTAAGAGCTGGATATATGTATAATGCCATGGCAGATATTGCAGCAGCGTATGATGACCTTGAGCTGTTAGACACCTGTGAGATATTATGGAACAATATAGTAAATAAAAGGATGTATATCACCGGAAGTATGGGAAGCTCCGGAATATTAGAACGATTTACAACAGATTATGATTTGCCGAATAACAGTAACTATTCAGAAACCTGCGCCTCCATTGCACTCGCACTCTTTGGGCGAAGAATGACACAAATTACAAAAAAGGCGAAATACTATGATGTTGTTGAAAAAGCTCTATATATTACAGTACTTTCCGGTATTGCCCAGGATGGGCGAAGCTTCTTCTACGTTAATCCTTTGGAAGTATGGCCCGATAACTGTATTCCAAGAACCTCCAAAGAGCATGTGAAGCCGGTAAGACAAAAATGGTTTGGTGTTGCCTGCTGTCCACCGAACATTGCCAGAACCCTGGCTTCCTTAGGTGAGTATATTTATCTGGCTGATGAAGATGCAATCTGGATTAATTTATTTATTTCAAGTAAAGTAAGGACGATTATTCAGGGGCAAGAAGTTGAAATTGAGATGGGAACAAGATTTCCAAACGATGGGCAGATAAGGGTTAGTGTAAATGGTCCAGTAGGAGTTAGAGGTAAGATATACATAAGAATACCGGAGTATGTAAGAGAGTATAAGGTTTGTGTAGATGGCGAAGTACTGGATTCCAAGGTAAACCAGGATGGATATTATGAGCTTGAGATAGAGATGTCTCATAAGGTCATTTCATTGGATTTTAAAATGGAGCCCCGAATTATCCGCGCTAATCCACTTGTGAAAGAGAATGTTGGAAAGGTATCAATCATGAAAGGTCCACTCGTTTATTGCATGGAAGAGATGGATAATGAATCTAATCTGCCAGCTTATTTCCTTGATACAGAAGCAGAATTAAACGAACATTTTGATACTGCACTCCTTGGAGGAACGAATGTAATCAGTTGTAAAGGTAAGAAAATAAAGGCGGAGGGATGGGCAGCAGAAGCACTTTATACGGAAAAGAGACCAATCTTTGAAGAAAAGGAACTGACCTTTGTACCTTACCCCTATTGGGGAAATCGTAAGACTGGTGAAATGCTTGTATGGGTCAAGGAATTATATTAAACTTTAAAGTGTGATTCAATTGCCAAAAGTCAGTTTTATGTATTGAGATGAATATGTATGCATATATATTCATCTGGACTTGCCTTGCCAACTTGTACTTACCAAATTCAGGTAATTACAAGTTGCCGGTCTGCGCCATCTGAATATATATACACACATATTCATTGCAGTATGATTAATAGGACTTTTAACAATTGAATCATGTGTGATAATTTTTTAAAAGTGATAATTAATATAGCCAAATAATTAGTAGAATTTGATATTCAAATTAAAATAATATTATAGAAAATCATGGGAAAATGAGAAGTAAATATTAATCCTATTTATACGACAAGCATGCGTCGTTAAAATAAAATAAGAGTAAAGGAGAAAAAAAGTGAAGAAAAATGTATTGAGTGGGTTGTTAGTAGCAGTAATGGTATCGAC
>JAFACO010000018.1 GCA_023425485.1 Bacillota bacterium | reverse complement strand
ATGCTTGCAATACCTCATTCCGCTTTCATTATATCATTGCAAAATATTATTTGTTTATGCGATTCTTAAAGTTTTTAAGCTTCGCAATTATCAGTATTCCTTAGGAACCGAGGTGAATTCTATGTTTAAAATACTTGTAGTAGAGGATGATACCAACACTCGAAAATTAATGTGTGCTGTACTTAAACAGAACGGTTTTGAAACCTATGGTGCAGAAGATGGCATTGCAGCACTAGATCTTATGGATAAACAACATGTGGATTTGGTTGTACTTGATTTGATGATGCCGAGAATGGACGGTTATGAGCTTACACGTCAAATCCGCCGCACCTGGCCGACCCTTCCCTTGTTAATGGTAACTGCAAAACAGGAGCCTAAGGATAAACATGCAGGTTTTCTGGCAGGAACGGACGATTACATGATTAAACCCGTGGATGAACAGGAAATGGTATTAAGAATAAAGGCACTGCTTAGACGGGCACAGATTGCCAGTGAACACAAACTATTCATTGGTGAAGTAGAACTGAATTATGATTCACTTACTGTCCTACGTAAAAACGAGTTTGTAACGCTTCCTCAAAAGGAATTTTACCTATTATTTAAATTATTATCTTATCCAAATATGATTTTTACGAGGCTACAACTCATGGATGAAATCTGGGGTATGGAATCACAAACCGATGATCACACCCTGAATGTTCATATTGGACGTCTACGAGATCGCTTTCGTGATTGGCCGGAATTTGAAATAATTACAGTACGCGGGCTTGGTTATAAGGCGGTGAAAAAGATATGATGAATTTAATTCGTAAGCGTATAAATCTTGCATTTACACTTGTACTTTTTGTATTTGTTGTATTACTTGCTTCCTTGGTTTTCGGTTTTATTGTCAGTATTCTACTTAACCGCGTAGGAATCATTTCGTTTGCTGAGCACGCAGTAAAAGGACGAAATGGTGTTCCTTATTTCCCTATGCTATTTATTTTGTTTCTTTGTGTCTTCACAGGAACTTCACTTACTGCTTTCCTAAGTAAGAAAGCACTCAACCCAATACGCAAGGTGATTGATGCTACCAGGAAAGTAGCTGGTGGGAATTTCGAGGTTAAAATTAATATCAAAGGTATTGGTGAACTGGAAGAGTTATCTGAAAGCTTTAACAAAATGGTATATGAGCTTTCTACCATTGAAACACTTCGAAGTGATTTTGTAAATAATTTCTCCCATGAATTTAAAACACCAATCGTTTCGGTTCGAGGGTTTGCAAAATTATTAAAAGAAGGGGATTTAACCGAAGAAGAAAAACAAGAATATCTTGATATTATTATTGCAGAATCAGAACGACTGGCTGACTTATCAACAAATGTTTTAAATCTATCAAAATATGAGAGTATTGAGATTATCACAGATAAGATTTCCTTCCGACTCGATGAACAGATTCGTAGAGCAGTCGTCTTAATGGAACCGAAATGGGCAGTGAAAGATATTGCTATGACAATAGAACTTGAAGATATTACATTCCTAGGTAATGAAGATCTAACCCAGCAGATTTGGATTAATCTCTTGGATAATGCAATTAAATTCACCCCCAATGGAGGTCATATTAAAATTCACTTACTTCGATGGAATCAAGGGATTCGTTTCACCATACAGGATAATGGTAATGGTATGGACGATCAGACTAAGAGTCATATTTTTGATAAATTCTATCAAGGAGACAGCTCTCACAAAACTATTGGAAACGGTCTTGGACTTGCCCTTGTAAAGAGAATCATCAAACTCTCCGGTGGAGGAATCACTGTGCAAAGTACCCCAGGGGATGGCAGCAAGTTCACGGTATTCCTTCCTATGGAATAAATTATCGCATTTTAATTACCTTTATTCTTAAGAATATTATTGGTAAATCTATTTTAGTAACGTTAAGATACCTTGTGGATTTTGATTAGCCGGTATTAAGTCAAATATATAAGATTATAAAAATTCTAATATAATTATGTTTTACCCATAATTTAACGCTGTTACAGTATTCTGTCGAATACCATAGCAGCGTTAAACTCAATTAGTCCATAACCTATTTACATATTTTTAAAAAGCTCAACATATTCCGGATATAATTTATTCCATTCCTCTTTCCTAGCGTTCATAGGAATATCTTCAATAAGGGACTGAACTACCATTAGACAAACATGCCATCCAGCGATATCCTTAGGTGTATGATTAGTAATTGTTTTTATAAATTCTGTAAATACAATCCGACACCCATCTTCTGTAGGATACAATTCAAACTGAACAACATCCTCCGCCCAGGTGAACTTTAATACAGACTGCTCCTCACACTTAAGAATCTCCATTTCTTCAAAGGTTCCATCGTGCATATCAAACAAAACTTTTCCGCCTTTTTTTAACTCCTCCATATGCAGTTCAGAAAACCATTGCTTCAGTTTATCATTGTCTGTGAGCCAGGACCACACTTCTTTTTTACTGCTTTTTATTTGTCGTTCTAAGATTACTTTATATCCGTTTGTTCCTTTCTCAATGACTGCAAGCATTACAATCCTCCTTAAGTGTTTTAGTATGTAGCTAATACAATCTGTAACCCGTCTTATCTATAAGTTATTTATTCAAAAAATGTTAATATGCTTCCATCAACGGTGGTTACAGAACAAGTTTTTCCACCCCAGGGCTGTTCCACAACTTCCGTGATTTGATTCCAGCCTCTTTTCTTCACATATTGATACAATTGCTCTACCCCTTGTACTAACATAAAGCCAACCATCTGCTTTACAGGCTCTCCTTTAAACATATGAATACCTGTAAAGGGTGCAATGTGCAGTGCCTCAATTTCTATTGGAATGTTATTGACACAGCCGTAGAAGCCAACATTATTATCATCTCTTCCTTCAATCTGCCCATACCAGCCAAGAACTTCTTTAAACCATTTTAAAGTATTGTCCATATCCTGAGTATAATATACTGCACCTGTTTCTTTTACTACATAACCTCTTTCTGAAAAATCACTCATCAATGTCTTTCCTCCTACAATATTAGTTTTTACACAGATAGGTGCAAAAGCTTTTAGATTAGCATGACTTTTTCTAGCTTCCGATGGCATGATACGGTGAAATCTACTAAAGGCTCTTGTAAAACTCTCATGTGTTTCATACCCGTATCTTAATGCGATTTCTAAAATCGATTCATTTGTATCTACAACCTCATAGCCTGCTAAGGTTAATCTTCGATTCCTGATATATTCGCTGACAGTACAATCACAGAGAATTGTAAATACCTTTTGAAAATAAAATGGAGAAATATAAATTCTCTCTGCTAATAATTCCACACTTAAATCTTCTCCTATATTCTCTTCCATATAATTAATCGTTTCTTGAATACTCGTCATCCAATCCAAGTTCTCACCTCCTATGAGTAAAATAATATCTGATTCAAGCCAAATTCTCTTGATTATCTATGCAATGATTTGTCCGTATTAATAATTATAAATCGACAAGGGTTTACTGAATATATTTTGATGCAATGACATTGTCTATGTCCAACGTCATTATCTGACCCGAGTCATATAATTCTATTAATGCCCCAGCCTCTGCATAAACCAAGGCTCCATAGGTACCTACTCCATTTTCTTTCACATAGCTTAGAGCATTCTTATAATCATAGTTTTTGGAATTACCCACTAGGGCCGTTACTGCTTCCTTATGATCACTAAGGTAGCTTAGTAAACTTGTAAAATGTGTCTCGTATATCTTTGCCATCGGATTCTCAAATGATGTAGCTCCCGAAAAGACAAAAATATCTACTAATTCAAAGCCTGGATACTTTTGTTCATCAACCTTATCCGAAGATACAAAGCCTTCATTTGGATCTGTTGTAAAACCCATAAGTTGTTGACCTTGCTTCTCTGCCGTCCGAATTGCTATCCACTTAAAATCAACTTCCGTGTATTCCTGCTTTAATTTAGATAACTCTTCCATTGTTAGATCCTTTGAAAACCTTACCCAGGCCGACACGTAGGAGGTCGATAAGAGTTTACTGAGATGTTCCCTTTCTATATCTGAAAAATTTTTTTGTATATCAAGCACCTCCTTATATTTGGCGCTTCCCTCTTTATAATTCCAGAACTCTGTAAATGCAAAATAATCACGTG
>JAFACO010000558.1 GCA_023425485.1 Bacillota bacterium | reverse complement strand
GAGTATTCTGATAGCCGGCATTAAAGTCAACTTGGCCACCAAAATAGACGATATCGGGGCAAAGATTGCTGATAGATTCCCGCAAATGATTACCCAGGAGTAAATATGGGTTATTTTATCCCTTGGTGCATCTTCTACCAACAGACAGTCCCAGGATACTGTAGTTATTTTCATGGTACCATTTAGTAGTGCTGCTACGATAAAAAACCAGAAACCTTGGCTAAATGCCCAGATTAGACAAGGAAGACTCCATGCCAGAAAGTCAAATACCATAGTACTTAATCTTCGTCCCATTTTATCGATGATAATACCTGATAAGAAGGCGAATATCATTTGTGAAAACATATATATGGAAGTAACCAACCCAACTTGTATATCGTTCATGCCGAAAGCCAGCATGTACACCGTGGCGTAGGGCAGGCATAAATTCATAGATAGTCCCCACATAGGTTCCGTGTAGACACAAGCTCGTGGATTACCACGTAATTCTATTAAGGTCCGAAGTAATTGGTGTTTTAGTAAAATATTTTTCATGATGTCTCCAATCTTAGTATAAATAGTATGTAATATTTAAAATCACGGATAAAACAACTCCGACTAGCTAAAAACTCATATATTTAATGGATTCCTGTCCATTGCTCCATTCATTATACTATTGCTCTCGCCACTTTTCAACGTAATCTCCTATTTCCCTACAACAACAAGGCCCTGCCTAATAAAGCAGAGCCAATTATAGACTACAAAGAAATTGGAGACGGGAACCTTAATTATGTATTTCGTTAGATATAACCATCTTAGATGAAATCTATCATATTTCATGAACTAAAAAAGAAAACATCTGCCAATGTACCATCATCGTATTCAGTCCGTGGATATGACGTAATTAATTCATAATTACCGTTCGTATAGTCACTAATTACTTTATTCCAAAAGTAAACAGATGACAAGTTTTTAGGATGTCGTTTTAACTGCCATCTACCCTTGTGAATATCTAATACCATATAAAAAGCCTTTTTACCTACACCCGTACGACGGTATTTATACATTATAAAAAATTCGGCGATTTGAAAATCTGTATCTCTGTCATCGACCTCTGGTAAATCAATAACCATAACGAATCCAGCCAGTTTTCCATCTACAAGGATAAAATATGCCCACCTGTTTTTTTCTGTCCAGTAATAATCAAGATATTTATATCCGTATAATCCCAATTTATTTACATCTCGATTATCATATTGCGAAAACTCATAATCATACTTTTCTAATAGATTATTAAGTATTTCTCTTTCATCTAATTCAACTGGTTTTAATATAACCTCCATTTGATTTATCCCCCATATTTTTATAAATTACTGCATACTCTTTTCTGGTCATAACTTGGTGTCTGATTTCAAGTAAACGAGTTAATATTTACCTTTACATAATTTAATATAAAGTCTTTGAGATACTCTATGTTCTTTAAAAAGAAGTCCTTGATTTCAGAATCATCACCTGAATAGGTAGACCAAAGATAATGCAGCCTAAATGATATTTTATACTCTCCCAACTCGTGTAGTGTATCTTCCATTTTATCGATATAATTTTTATCACAATTGGCAAACAACATCCATTTATCACTTTCATCCGCTTCGATCCATAGGATAAGCAATCTTATTTGAATCAAATGGTGATATATCTTAGGGACATCAATCAAATTACTTTTAAATATATCCGTAAATAATAATTGCTTTTTATTTTGAAATATTAATCTTATATATAAATCAAGAAACTCACATACTCTTTCAAAGGTTAAATCCTCAACATTAATGTCTTTTTTTGATTGCTTATCATATAGAAATACATTTTGTGATTTAACAAAACTAAATGCAAATAAGACAAAAAATATACTGCTAATTAATAATAAAAGCATCATTGCAATTATGCTAAACAATTTATCAACATAAGTACCTTCTATATTTAATCCCCACCATAAAAATAAAATAGACCCAGCAAATAATGATAATCCGATAGTTAACATATGCCACTTGGTAATTTTTCTCATAATTCCCTGCTTCGTTTATTCTTATAATAACCACTTATGTCCATCTGGATACATAATTTTTAAGGAATTATTCAACCATTCTTTTTGATCCTCATTCATTTTTAAAAAAGCTAATTCAAAATCCTGCTGATACCCTTCCCGTTCTGTATCCGTGGATTTATAAAGTAATAATAGCTCAGGCGCTAAATAATAGGTATCCTCTTTATGTAAAATCGCTTTGCTTAATTCTCTTTTAATTGCTTTATTGCGAGCATATAAGAAATTATATTCATCCCTATCGTTAAAAAGAAATTCCACGAAGTTTAGCTTAGTTTGTCCGACATGATAAAAATCGATTATATAAATACCAGTTTCGTCCGTAGGAGTTTTTTTGACCAACTCACAATCGTTTGTTAAACAAAAGATATTTTGCTTCTTATACTCCTGATGGTTTATATCTGTTATATGATGAGCCAATCCTTCACCTAACATTTCATATACCTGATAACCTCTTGATTGCATATATAAAATTATTGAATTACGATTCTTCCAATATGCCAGAATATCAATATCTCCATGTTTTCTTGATTCATATCCTAGAAATAAATCAATTGCAAACCCTCCACAGACTGCATATTCAAAGTTCTGACCTTTTAACAATTTAACAGCTTCCTCTAATAATTTATACATTTCTTATCCTCAACTATTAGTCTTAAAATATTTTTTTCTTTCTATATGCCGATGGATTTCTTCATTAAATGATAACATAGATAATGTCCATTTTCAGTTTTAACCTTATGATACTCAATTGGCACATATCCTCTTTTAAGGTACATCTCAAACGCAGGTAATGAGGCATCTAATATGATTTCAGAGTAGTCATGAAATATGATTTTTTCCAGCTCGTCCATTATAATTGTCCCGTATCCCATTCTCTGATATTGTGGCAGTACAAAAAGTCTATTAATTTCATTTCCAGCTATACTTCCAGTTCCTATAATTTTATCATCATCCTTAATTAAATACACAGATTCATCAGAAATTGCTTTTTTAATTGCTTCATTAGAATGATGGTTAAGGAAAAATTCAACTGCACCTTGGGGATAATAATTTGTATAAATCGTTTCAATTGTATTTCTTACAATATGATTTACTGTATCCAAATCTTTCATTGTTGCTTTCACTAGTATCATAGTTAGCCCTACCATTTATTCTTATTAAAAAATATAATTACTAATTGCAATTGGAGTTTTATAAGCATTATAGGTACAAGTATTATTAAGCAAGATGAAACAACAAGTCGTTTCATCTTATCATGAATAAGAACTACGTTAGAATTAGTTGAACACTCCATCATTTTATTAATTATTACTTTGCTGCTCATTAACACAATCAATTGCCAATACAACGGCAAGTGCATAAATCTCATCTTGTGGGGATGCAATATCAAGTGCATAGCTGTCGCCCCAGGTGAACCATTCTTTTTGAATGGACACTACAGTTCTGCCAGACTGAATTATCTGATATTGATGATCCCAAAAATCACCCTCTACGCTCCAATTAAGCCCTTCAATTGAATAACGTGGTTTAAAGAATGTAATTTCCTTCTTAATCTCAGCAATAAGTCTGCCATTTATATATACTTCATATCTTGGCATGAAGCTCCAAAGTTTTTGTTGGATAAAAGCCACCTCATTGCCAAACGCATTTAGTACATGTAGCTTCTTACCCCAGGAAAATAACTCTCCTTCAACAAAATACCGATCAACCCCACTATCGTCCTTTACTGTAAAACGATCCTTCCAGGAAAACACCTTTTGTTTTATGTATAGTTTCATATCTTTTATTCCTCCTAATTTAACCGCTTATTCCTGAGAATAATTAGTATCCAAATTATATCTTATCAATCACATAAATATACATTATTTCTTACAATTAAATTTCTTAAACTAGGTTGTTTTGAAGCAAAAAACTAAGATTTTCTGGCCAGTTGTAATGCGATTGTATCATAAGTTTTAGAGGTTCCTTAGCTATTGCTAATAGAAGTCCACATCCTTGGCTGCTATAGTAATATAACTTGATTTAACATCGTTTTGAACCAATGCATGAAATTCATAGCCTTCATTCACAAGATATATCTCATTGTAAATCCATCTTGAACCTTTCGATTCCTCTAGCTCCACTATGTTAGCATTACGAAACACAACTTTATTTATCTTCGAATAACTACTGCCCTCGCAACCAAGCTCCATTAACACATCCTGCCCCTGCTGTTCCAGTGATTTAATTTCACAGTCATGAAATCCATAATTGAATTTAATCTTATCAGGTAGGTACTTCTCAATGCTTTTATAATAATTCTGATATTCATCTCTTATGTTACAGTATTCTTTATCTTTTTTTGCGCAGAACTCACTAATTCTGCGATATATATTCTCGGAGACTTCCTCCAACGCTAAAACTCTAAGATCAGCGACATCTTTAAGAACATCCTCTGGCAAATGATCACTGTAATGTGCAATAATGCTATAATTGCGCTCCATAAATTCCTGCCTTTTATGTTCCTCATCATAGATGAAAGGTACAAATCTATCTCTTGCTTCTTCTTCCTGTCGTAGGATATCATCCCGAATTTTATTGAATTCATCTTCTTGCAAAGTGGCCCTCGCATCAATAAATTCTCCTTCTGGGCTCACGAAGCTAAAATTGAGAAAAGCATCTCTTGGAAATAA
>JAFACO010000461.1 GCA_023425485.1 Bacillota bacterium | reverse complement strand
AAATTAAACAAGGATACTCGTAATCCAAAGCGTCTATTTCAACTATTTGAAACCTTAAAGGAAGACTCCATTCGTCTCCATATGATAGGGGAGGAACTGGCCCCCTGGAAGAGGATGGTACCACCTAACGCCACTAATATTATCTTTCATGGCATAAAATCAAAGGAAGTCTGCATCAATGCGGAGCTTAATGCAAATATTTTAGTTAATCTGGGTAATAGCATCAATAATCAATTACCCAGTAAGCTTTTAGAATACATAAGTACCGGTAAACCAATTGTAAACTTATATAAGGTGGAGGATTGTCCAACTTTACAGTATCTCCAGAGGTATCCCTATCATTTCAGTGTTCTGGAGAAAAATATTGAGCGCAAAACACCTGATAGGCTTTACTCCTTCTGTATGCGCTATCGTAAAGAGCGATTAAACTATAGTTATATAAGAAATAGCTTCTATGACTGTACCCTTGAATATGTCAGTGAAGAGTTTTTAAAACTTTGTAGTTTAAAAGAATAGGTAACCGCTAGACTTTTTAATGCATATCTTATTATAGCTATGAGAATCTACTAGATATTATTAGTATCTATTAGTACCCATAAGTAGCTATTGGATATGCATTTTTAACCAAGAAAGGCATGGTCATTAGATGATATATCATGTGTACCTGAACAAAATTCTTTCCAAGATATTACCAAATAATATTTGGAAGAGGTATTTTTATGATCATAAATATAAAGAAATAAAGGATACACAGTTAGGAATTTATTTAAAGAAGAATAAACATCTGAAAAATATTCATAAAGGTCAGCGTTGTTTTATTCTTGGAAATGGGCCGTCACTTACTGATGTTGATTTATCTTTATTAAAGGATGAATTCACATTTACGGTGAATGATTTGTTTTATAAGGAGGACTTCCAAGAGCTAAATACGACCTATCATTTATTTGCTGACCCCTACTATTTTGAAAATCTGGGAGAAGTGATTGATAAGCTGAAAAGCAAAGCAAATCCCTTAGGGATTTTTCTTGAAAGTAATGGATATCAGCAGATGATGAAGCAAGACCTGAACACGAAATACCCGATTTATATTTATGCTAACGGAATTGAAATTGATGATTTGGTGTTCACTGAGCTGGATTTGTGTAAGTTTCTGCCCTATTTTTGCACGGTGGTTCAAAATGCGATAGCAATCTCTGCCTATATGGGTTTTTCAGAAATTTATCTGTTGGGCTGTGATTGTACAGGAATACTAAATTACATTGATCGGGTAAAGGGACAGAATATGAAACATTATGCGTATTTACTACCGGAGGAGGATCAAATCAGGCAGAAGGGAATTAAGATCAGCTGCGAGCATATGTTTTTTGAGTGGCATCATATTTTTAAAAGTTACCGGATTCTACGAGAACAGTTACATAAAAAACATATTAAAATAGTGAATTTGACAGAAAGCGGTATCTTAGATTCGCTTGAGAAAGGAAGGTTAGAAGATGTTCTCCAATCGAAATAATTCTTTGCAGGCGGATGAATGGTCAATGATAATAAAAGCCAGAAGTGGCTGGTTTGACATTAATGTTCGTGAATTATGGAAGTATAAAGACCTAGTGGGATTGTTCGTAAAACGTAATTACGCTTCTATGTATAAACAGACGATTCTTGGTCCCTTATGGTTCATCGTGAACCCTTTAATTACGGTGGTGATATTCACAATTGTCTTTGGAAATATTGCAAAAATACCTACGGATGGAATACCAGAGTTTTTATTCTATATGGCTGGAAATACTCTGTGGTCTTATTTTGCCTATTGCTTGAATACAACATCAACCACCTTTACCAGTAATGCAGCTTTGTTTGGAAAGGTATATTTTCCAAGACTTGTGATACCGTTTTCAACGGTTATTTTTGGGCTGATTAGTTTCTTTATACAGTTTATGTTATTTCTAGGTTTTCTTTTCTATTACCTAATCAGGGGTTATTCACTGGAACCTAATTTATATCTGTTATTAACGCCTGTTTTAGTCCTTATTGTAGCACTCCTTGGTTTGGGCTTTGGTATTATTTTCTCATCTTTAACCACAAAGTACCGGGACCTGTCCATCCTAATTAGCTTTGGTGTTCAATTATGGATGTATGGAACGCCCATTGTATATCCTACCTCAAGTTTATCCGATACCTACAAATCTATTATTATGCTTAATCCAATGTCCTCCATCATTGAAACCTTTCGATATGGCTTCTTAGGAGCTGGCACCTTTGAGCTTAAATACTTGATTTATAGTGCAGGTGTAACTATTTTTGTGTTAATCATTGGAATCGTTATATTTAGTAAGGTTGAAAAAACCTTTATGGATACAGTTTAGGAGGTGAACTATGGGCAAAGTAGTAATAGAAATTGAAGATTTATGTAAAACCTATCGCCTCGGTTCAATCAGCGGAAGAACTTTCTCACAGGACTTTAATAGCTGGTTAGCTAGAACCTTTAAGAAAGAA
Organism: Bacillota bacterium; assembly: GCA_023425485.1. GTDB lineage: Bacteria > Bacillota > Clostridia > Lachnospirales > Lachnospiraceae > Mobilitalea. The sequence continues at coordinate 8,447 of JAFACO010000461.1, read as the reverse complement.
GATCCAAATAAAAAAATCGGTTCGAAGAATTATGCAAAGGATGAGTATCTTCAGGCTCTAGACTCAATTAATCTACAAATTGAGGAAGGGGAAACCCTTGGAATTATCGGGTTAAACGGAGCAGGTAAATCCACGTTATTAAAAATACTTTCCAGAGTGACAGCCCCAACCAGTGGAAGAGTTAAAATTAACGGTCGTATAGCAAGTTTATTAGAGGTTGGAACAGGATTTCATCCCGAACTTACCGGGCGGGAGAATACCTATTTGAATGGTGCTATTTTAGGTATGACTAAGAAAGAAATTGATGAAAAAATACACGATATTATCGAATTTGCTGAGATTGAAAAGTTCATAGATACACCTGTAAAACGTTATTCCTCCGGTATGTATGTTAGATTGGCTTTCTCTGTAGCAGCACATCTGGAACCAGAAATCCTCGTGGTGGACGAAGTCCTTGCAGTAGGTGATTATCAGTTCCAGCAAAAATGTCTTGGAAAGATGGGAGACATTAGTCATGGTGGAAGAACGGTTTTATTTGTTAGCCACCAACTTTCCATGATTAAGGCACTTTGCAGAAAGTGTATTTTATTGGATCAGGGAAGATTGATTATGTTCGGAGACACCGATGAGGTAATTGAGGAGTATTTAAATCAGAAGCAGACGCTAAACCTTGTAAGTCATGTAAACTTTAAATGGGATGCTTCAAAGGAGGCAGACAGGTCCATAGTATTATCCTAAGGGATAAAGAGGGAAGGGAAGCAAGTTCCTTTGAACTCTTTGATCCGATTTTCTTAGAAGTTGAATATGAAATTAAGAAGCCATTAATGGGAGTGGCCCTTGGTTATTCCATTTATAAAAATCAAGGTGCGGTCTGCCATAGCTTTGATACGGATGTTGAACCTCAACTATTACAAAGGCGGGAGCCGGGGAGATATTTAGCAGAGGTTGAAATTCCTAATATCTTAAAAGCCGGTAACTATTGCATGGATTTTACAATTTGCAGACCAGGTCTGGACGGTATTGATTTTAAAAAGAATATTCTAAGCTTTGCAGTTGATGAGAAAAAAATTGATACCAGTATGTGTTCCTATTCCACTAGAAGAGATGGGCAGTTTGCAGCTAGGCAGGAATGGCTGCATACAAAGCTATCTTATTGAGTAAGGAGTCCTCTATGGAAATATTTCTTGGTACAGCGCAATTAGGAATGGACTATGGAATACAAGGGGCGAGAAAGCCTGGTAAGGATAAAGCCTTTGAGCTCCTTGATTACGCATATAAGAATGGCATTAATACCTTGGATACAGCCTGTGGTTATGGTGATGCGCATAGTATAATCGGCGATTATTTTGCAGCTTCTTCAAATAACATGAACATTATTTCCAAGCTACCCTATGAATTGGCAACTGAGGATTCGGATTCATACAATAGGGTTAGAGAGCGGTTTGAAACCAGTCTAAAGGAATTAAGAGTGCCAAAGGTAAGAGGCTTACTCCTTCATAACCCAAAGCATCTTTATGAAGAAAAATTGCTAAAATCACTAAGAAACTTAAAGGAACTTGGTTACTGTGATCTTATTGGGGTTTCTGTATATGAACCAGAAGATGCTGATTATGCAGTTAAAATGGGGATGGATATTATTCAGCTGCCAATGAATATTTTCGATCACCGGTTTGATACCTTTGTGGAACAAAATAATTCTAAGATAAAAATAATGGTACGCAGTGTCTTTTTGCAAGGTTTGCTACTAATGGATTTAGAGCAGGTGAAGGAAAAACTTCCAATTGCAATTGCACCTGTGCAACAATTTGAAAAGCTATGTGCAGAACACTCATATTCTAGACGAGAGGTAGCACTTGCTTATCTGAAAGAAAAGCAGGGAGTGACGTCACTTGTTATTGGAGTGGATGACACAGAGCAGTTAGAGGAAATTCTTAGAGCATTCAGGCAAAAGGTACCAGTTGAGCTGGCGAAGGAAATAGCAGGATATTTTAATAATCTAAGCGAGGACGTTATATCCCCTTTAAGGTGGAAGAGGTAAGAAGAGTGAAAAAATCACTTTCACTCGGAAAGAATCCGTTGACGGATTCTTTCATCACATTTTGTAATGGCGCAATGCGCCATCATGGAGGCAGGTATGCATATTATCGCAATTCTACAAGCAAGAATGTCATCAACAAGGCTACCAGGAAAGGTATTACTGCCTTTGGGTGATAAAACCTTAATCGAGCAGATTGTAGCTCGGATACGTGCAGTGGATAAAATATCAGAGCTTATTGTAGCAACCACAGTGAATCCTATGGATGATTTTGTTGAGGAGCTTTGTTTGGCGAATAAGATAGCATGTTTTCGCGGTAGCGAGGAGAATGTTCTTGAACGCTTTTATTTTTGTGCTGATAAGTATAAGGCAGATGTCATTGTTCGACTAACAGCGGATGATCCATTAAAAGACCCTGCAGTAATACTTAAAGCTATCGAACTTTTTGAAACCGGACAATATGATTATGTAAGCAACACAATTCATCCGACTTTTCCAGAAGGAATTGATGTTGAAGTATTTTCCTTTCAAGCACTTAAAAAGGCATATGAAGAGTCAAATCTACCTTCTGAAAAGGAACACGTGACACCATATATCTATAAAAATAAAGAAAAGTTTAGACTATATAACTTTGAACATGAAAGCGATATATCAGAACTTCGGTGGACAGTAGATTCACAAGAGGATTATCAATTCATGAAGTGTGTATACGAGGAGCTATATAAAAATCCAAAGGAACTTTTCTCCATGCAGGAGGTACTTGAATTATTAAAACGAAAACCGGAGCTTTCTGACCTTAATAAGGGCCATAGAAGAAATGAAGGCTATCTGAAATCCTTAAAGCTGGAAGAAAAAATTCAAGCGGAAGAAATTCAAATGGGAATATTACAGGGAGGAAGACAGGAAGAAGCGAAGGAAGAATTAAAGGAAGAATTAAAGGAAGAATTAAAGGAAGAAGCAAAGGAAGAATTAAAGAAAAATAATAACGATAAAGAAGAAGTTAGTGTTGCAGAAATAAAAGAAGAAAACAAAGATGGAACAACAGATATTTTGGCAGACGAAGAAATAGATGAAAAAGTAGAATTAGATGCAGAAGATGTAGAAGATGTTGAAGATGTTGAAGGAGTAGAAGAAGTAGAAAATGCAGAAAATGCAGAAAATGCAGAAAATGCAGAAGATGTAGAAGAAGTAGAAGATGTAGAAAAAGTAGATAAAGCAGAAAAAATAGAAAAAAAAGAAAGAATAGTTGATGTAAGTAATGCAGTTGAAGAAAAAGAAAATAAAGATGATATCAGTTCGATTGAAATAAATGACATAAAAGAAGACATTCAGAAAGAAGTATCTGTTGTAGAGAAAAGAATTTATGGCAATGAATTAGCCTATGTAAAAGAGGTACTTGACAGTGAATTTCGTTCCTCAAAAGGGGCGGTAATGATGCAAAGGCTTGAGAAAGCTTTCTGTGATAAATTTGGTGTAAAATATGCAATTTCCTGTGTCAATGGAACTGCAACCTTACACGCCATTTTAGAGGCTTTGAATATAACTGTTGGGGATGAGGTAATTGTTCCGCCACTTACCATGTCCAGCACCACATTTGCAGTTCTTCAGGCCAATGCAACACCAATTTACGCTGATGTGGATTGGGATACCTTTTTAATTACTGCAGATTCCATTAAGAAATGCATTACCTCTAAAACTAAGGCAATTATTACAGTTTCTCTTTACGGGCTTTCTCCTGATATGGATGCAATTATGGAATTAGCAAATAGACATCACCTCTATGTGATTGAGGATAATGCAGAATGTATGCTCGGAACCTATAAAAATAGAAAAGTAGGTACCTTAGGGCATGTGGCAAGCTATAGTTTTCAAAGCTCCAAGCATATTACCAGCGGTGAGGGAGGTATGATAATTACGGATTCGCTGGAAATTGCGGAAGGTGTCAGAAGAGTGAATTCTCTTGGATATGCAGGTGTCGGAGCGAGTAAAGCTAAGATAACTAAGCAAACCATTCAAGATCCGGATTATGCTAGGCACGTTTCCATGGGTTGGAATTATCGTATGCCGGAGCTATGTGCTGCGGTTGCACTTGCACAATTTGAACAGGTAGAATTATTAGTAAGTCGAAGAAGTGAGGTTGCAAAACTTTACCTTGAAACAATCAAAGATACCGATTGGTTAATACCGCAAAAGGTCAGTGAGGAATATGAATGCACTTATTGGACCTTTGTTGTTAAATTAGAGCATCCAGAGGTTACCTGGAAAGAGTTCAGAGATCAATTTGCCGCTTTTGGAGGAGATGGCATCTATGCGGCTTGGAAGCTAAGTTATCTGGAGCCAATGATGAGGGAGCGTAAGCTTCTAAAAAGAGAACGCTTTATATCCAGACATAATTTGCACAAGTATAAAAAAGGATTGTGCCCGGTGGCAGAATACTTACAGGGAAAATTATTGCAGTTTAAAACAAATTACTGGAACTTAGAGGATGCAAAGGCACAGATGCAGATATTAAAGAAGACAATTCAGTTCTTTGACGATCGGAGTGTTGCTAAATGAAATCCATCTTTATTACAGGAATAGCTGGTATGTTAGGTTCAAATCTAGCCTATTTATTAAAGGATTCATATCACATATCAGGTGTGGATTTGAACAAAGTGCAGATAGGAGGAGTAGATAGTCATCTTTTTTCCGCCTTTGATCTGGAGAAAATTAGAGAGCTATTTCTTCAACATAAAGTTGATGTACTAATTCATTGTGCAGCACTTGTAAATGTTGATGAATGCGAAGAAAAGCCGGACTATGCGCAAAAAGTTAACTACGAACTTACCAAAAACCTAGCAGAGCTGTGCAGGGAGCTAAAGGTAAAAATGATTTTTATTTCCACCGATGCCGTATTTGATGGTAATAAGGAAGGACTCTACAAGGAAACGGATATTCCGGGTCCAATCAGCGTATATGCATCCACTAAACTGCAAGCGGAGCAATATGTTCAACAATTTAGTGAAAATATAGTGGTGAGAACAAATATTTATGGATTTAACTACAGAGAAAAAAATAGCTTTGGTGAGTGGATTATAAGTTCCTTGAATAATAATGACAATCTTAGCATGTTCTATGATATTTATTTTTCACCTATCTTAGTAAATGAACTGGCAAGTATTCTGTCCATGTGTATTGATAGGAATTTATGTGGTCTCTATCATATTTGCAGCACTGGTTCAATTTCCAAGTATGAGATTGCAATTGCTATTATGGAAGAATTTAAATTAAGCGGAGCTATCTTCCAGGCTTCCATGGAAGATCATGAATTTAGAGCACCCAGAACCAAGAATATGGGGCTTAGCAATGAAAAGATATCCAAGGAATTAGGAATTCATATCAGTACACCACTGGAAGGTGTAAAAGAATTCAAGAGGCTGTATGACAGACGGTACCATGAACAACTGAAAAAAGGTTAGATTTTTATCTAAGGTTCAAAATTTGCAGACATTGAGAAAGGCATGGTTTTTATATGATTAACATTGGTAATCGAAGAATTGCAGAAGATACGCCTCCCTACTTTATTGCTGATATTGCTGCAAATCATGATGGAGAATTATCGAGAGCCTATCATTTGATTGAACTTGCCAAAGCAGCAGGTGCCGATGCAGCCAAATTTCAGAACTTCTCTGCAGCTACAATTGTAAGTAGAAATGGATTTGATAGTTTGGGAGGCAGACTCTCACATCAGGCTTCCTGGAATAAATCCGTTTATGAAGTATACGAACAATATAGCATTGAGAAAGAATGGACTCAACTTTTAAAACGGAAATGTGAGGAAGTTGGGATTGAATATCTAACGACACCATATGATTTGACCACTGTGAAGGAAGTTGCTCCCTATGTAAATGCCTTTAAAGTAGGATCAGGTGACATTACCTGGATCGAATTAATTGAGGCAATTGCTGCTCATAAAAAACCTGTATTATTGGCCACGGGAGCTTCTACCCTTCAAGAAGTTGAGAGAGCAGTTCAAGCAGTTCGTGCCTTTCATTCTAGGGTGGTTGTAATGCAATGCAATACCAATTATACAGCAAGCAGCAGTAATTTTAATTATATAAACTTAAATGTTTTAAAAACCTATGCTCGCCAGTATCCAGATTTAATTCTAGGTTTGTCGGATCATACACCAGGAGATGTTACCGTACTTGGTGCCATAGCCCTTGGTGCAAGGGTTATTGAAAAGCATTTTACAGATGATAATAGTAGGAGTGGTCCTGATCATACCTTTGCTATGAATCCGGTAACCTGGAGAGAGATGGTAAACCGTTCGAGGGATTTATGGGCAGCTCTTGGCGATGGAGTGAAGAGGATAGAGGGAAATGAAGCAGAAACCGCAAGGATTCAAAAAAGATCGTTATACTATAGGAACAATAAGCAGAGTGGCTCCGTCCTGGTTAAAGAGGATGTCCATCCATTAAGACCAATGAACCCCGCAGGGATAAGTCCTCATAATTTAGAGGATATCTTAGGTAAGAAACTTAAAAAGCAGGTAGATAAGGATACTTGCATTAAGTGGGAGGACTTTGAATAAGACTGATTAAGTATGGTCTACTGATGTAGAAAGGATTCGGTGAGAGCTTGAAACAAGGGCAGCTGGTTGCATTGACAGCCATTGAACGAGAGGACCTTACTCTATTAAAAGAATGGAGAAACAAGGAAGAGTTTAAGAAGTTTTTTCGTGAACACAGGGAACTTAGCAGTGAAATGCAAGAGGAATGGTACTTACGTAAAGTACTGACTGACCCCGCCACAATAATGTTTTCCATAAGAAGAAAGGAAGATCATGAATTATTAGGCTGCTGTGGTTTATGTTACATTAACTGGATTAACCGGCATTCTGACCTGTCCTTATATATTGGTTTTAAGGAAGCGTATATTGATGATCTTGGCTATGCCGACGAAAGTTGCAAGCTTTTACTTGATTTTGCTTTCTATCAGTTAGGGTTAAATAAAGTCTGGGCAGAAATTTATGAATTTGATACAAAGAAAAAAGCATTATTACGACAACTCGGATTTCAGACGGATGGCGTTTTAAGAGAACATTATTACTATGAGGGACGATATTGGAATTCCTTAATTCTATCCTTACTTCGAGAAGAGTTTATAACATCGGCCTAGAGGAGGTAGAGTGAAAGAAGAATCACTTTCTTCCGTATCCTAACAGCAAGTGTTAAGATACGTGTGAACAGTAACGAATCACTTTCAATTGGAACATTTTGAGTTGGCACATAGTACAGTAATGGAGATTCAATATGAGGATATTAGTAACAGGTGCAAGAGGTTTTATTGGTAAAAACTTAATCGCAAATCTAAAAAATGAAAAGCAATATACCATATATGAGTGCGATATTAATACTTCAACTGAGGATTTTGAGCATTATTGTAAAGAAGCGGAGTTTGTTTACCATTTGGCTGGTTCAAATCGTCCTAAAGAGGAAAGTGACTACATAGTTCATAACAAGGATTTTACAAACACACTGGTTACAACCCTTAGTAAATTTCAAAATTATTGTCCTATCGTATATGCATCCTCCATACAGGCAACACAGGATAACCCTTATGGGAGGAGTAAAAAAGCAGGGGAAGAGTTGCTGGTTAATTATGCTAATTCAACTGGAGCTAGACTATATATTTATCGATTTAAAAATGTATTTGGAAAGTGGTGCCGACCAAATTACAATAGTGTTGTTGCAACTTTTTGCCATAATATAGCACAGGGCTTACCAATTGAAGTACATTCTTCTGAAATGCCTTTGGAATTAGTTTATATTGATGATCTAGTGGAGGAGCTAATGAATAAAATTAGTAATCAGACTCCTCAAGAAGAGTATTACTATGAAATTTCCAAAACCCATACTGTTATGCTTATAAAAATTGCAGAATTACTTCATTCTTTCCGGGATTGTCATAAGAAACAGATAATACCTGATCTTTCTGATCTGTTTACAAAAAAACTGTATTCTACTTATCTAAGCTATCTACCAGTAGAGGGTTTGTGTCAGGATTTGTTGATGCATTCGGATCACAGAGGGTCTTTTACAGAGTTTCTAAAACAGGAGAGCTTTGGGCAAGTATCAGTTAACATTTCAAAACCCGGTATACTCAAAGGTAATCACTGGCACAATTCCAAAAATGAGCGTTTTCTAGTAGTTAGTGGAGAAGGAGTAATACGTCTTCGTAACCTTAATTCGAATGAGGTGATTTCCTACTATGTGACAGGGGAAAAACTTCAGTTTGTTTATCTGCCCTGTGGTTATGTTCATAATATTGAAAATCTCGGTGATACCAATCTCGTTACAATTATATGGGCGAACGAAAGCTTTGATAGCAATAAGCCTGACACAAACTATGGGGAGGTATAAATGAAGAA